>DATBLU010000105.1:0-25273 GCA_036555205.1 Candidatus Deferrimicrobiaceae bacterium | reverse complement strand
CGCCGTCAACCGCGCAACTTCAAACGGAATCATCCGCTCCTCACTCGGCTGGCACAGGATCTGCTGCGTATGGGATAACTCTTGCCTCGGGGGTACAGCGGGAAATGACGATCGCACGCAAACGAAATGGAAAATTCGCGGGATCCATCGCTATATCGATTGTTCTTCTCGCGGGGCTTGCCGCAATCGCCCACGCGGGATGGCTCGACGATATTTTCGGCAGGAGCGCCGCGGGGACCGCAAGGGCGGCAGGGGTGGTCGAAACCGCGGATGCGGTGAAGATTCCACTGAAGGCGCTCGATTCCGGGATGGCGATTTTTCTTCAGCAGGAACTCGAGGGTCGGCAGATCCACTATTTCGCGATGAAAAGCCCCGACGGCGCTTATCGCGCCGCGTTCGACGCGTGCGACGTATGCTACCGCGCCAACCGGGGGTACCGGCAGAAGGGCGATTCGATGGTGTGCAGCAATTGCGGGCAGACGTTCCCTTCGGCGAGGATCGGCGAGGTCAAGGGGGGGTGCAACCCCCATCCGCTGGCTCGCAAGGTGGAAGGGCAGTACCTTGTGATCAAGAAAACCGACATAGCCGCCGGGAAAGATTATTTCCTCCGGAAGCGCGCGTAGGAGGGGGGAGGCGGCGGCATGAACATCCGGAAACTGGCGTGGAAAAACCTCTTCCGCCGAAAGTCGCGGGCGGTGTTCACGGGGCTTGGGATCTTCCTCGGCATCGCCACGTTCGTCGCGCTCGCGTCGATCACCGGGCGGATGGAGCAGGCGGTGCAGGATAAGCTGGACCGGTTCGGCGCAAACATACTTGTCACCCCCCGCACGGAACAGCTCTCGCTCGGATTCGGGGACATATCCCTGGGCGGCGCCCAGGTGGCGCATTCAAGGCTTTCGGCCGGGGACGAGAAGTCGATCCGCGCGATCGAAATGAAGGAGCGCCTCCGCTCCGTCGTCCCGTTCTTTCTCGCGGCTGCGGACGCCTCGGGGAAAAACCTGGTGTGGATGGGCGTTCCGGCGGTCGAGATAACGGCGGCGCGGCCGTGGTGGAAGGTTTCCGGGAGCCCGATCGCGGAAAAAGGGGAGGTCCTCCTCGGTTCGGAGGCCGCGGCAGCGCTGGATAAGGGTCCAGGCGGCACGGTCGTCTCCGGAGGCAGGACGTTCCGCGTGGCCGGCGTCCTTCAACCGACAGGCGAAAAGGAGGACGGGATGGTGATCGGCGCGCTTGGCGACGTCCAGTCCCTGGCGCGCAATCCCCGGGGAGTCACCTTCTTCGAGGTGGCGGCCATCTGCAAGGACTGCCCGGTCGAGGAAATCGTGGCGCAGATCGGTGAGGCGCTCCCCGGCGCAAGGGTTTCGGCCATTCGGCAGGTCGTGGAGAGCCGCAAGGCCGCGGTGGACCAGTTCCGCCGCCTCGGGATCGGCGTGTCCGCCATCGTCCTCGCGATCGGCGGCCTGATGGTGTTCGTCACGGTGATGGGCAGCGTGCAGGAACGCACGAAGGAGATCGGGGTGCTGCGGGCGGTGGGCTTCCGCAGAAGGGCGATCCTCTCCCTTATGTTCTGGGAGACGGGGTGGGTTTCCCTCCTGTCCTCGATCTCCGGAGCGCTTGCCGGGCTTGCCGCCGCCATGCTCGCCGCTCCCCATTTCGGCGTCGAGCAGTCCGGGATCGTTGCATCGCCGGCGCTTGCGGGGGTGGCCTTGGGGATGGCGTTGGGGCTCCTGGGCACGATTCCGCCGGCGCGGCGGGCCGCGGCGCTCTCGCCGACGGAAGCCATTCGCAGCCTGTAATTTCGAAGGGGAAATCATGGACGCATTCATCCGGCTGGAAAACGTTTCGATGCTCTACGGCAAAAACGGCACGAGCACGGCCGCGCTTCGGGATGTCTCCCTCTCCATCGATGAAGGGGAGTACGTGGCGATCACGGGAGAATCGGGCGCCGGAAAGAGCACCCTGCTCGCTATCCTGGGAGGCCTCCAGGTCCCGTCGTCCGGCGCGGTATTCATGAAGGGTACGGATCTTTCCTCCCTGCCGGCCGACGGTCTGGCCGATTTCAGAAGGGAGACGATCGGCTTCGTCTTCCAGGCATACAATCTCCTGCCGTACCTGACCGCCCGGGAAAACGTCATGGTACCGATGTCCCCCCTGCGGACGAGCGCCCGGGAGAAGGCGGGACGCGCGGATGCGCTGCTCGCCTCGGTGGGGCTTTCGGGGAAGGAGGAGAGGCTTCCATCGGAGCTGTCCGGCGGAGAATGCCAGAGGGTCGCGATCGCCCGCGCGCTGGTGCACGACCCTCCGGTCCTGCTCGCGGACGAGCCGACGGGGAACCTCGACTCGTCCACCGGGGAACAGATCCTGGATATGTTTTCCGGCCTGCACAGAAGCGGGAAGACGGTGCTCATGGTTACGCACAACCGGGCGAACCTCTTGCGGGCCACGAGGTCGATCCGCCTTTGCGACGGGCGGGTCGCTGAAGACGATACCCTCGTGGTTCCCTGCCAGGCGCCGTGAAGACAGGTATCCGCTGACAGGTGCTGACGAAGGGGGAAGGAACCGATGGAGAGAGAAGAGTTGATGGACGATTCCGGCAGGAAAGGGCCCACCTGGAGAGCCTGGGCGATTTCCATCCTCGCGGCGATAGTGCTTTCCCTGACGGTGACGCTCCTGTTCGGCGGTTCCTTCCGTTTCACTGGCGGCGCGGTCTCGGGCGGCTGCGCTGCCGGGGGCAACTGCTGTCCGCCGCCGCCAGTGTCGGGGAAATGACGATGACGGCAATCGTAAAGGGGCCGGCGATCGGCGGAGCGCTTTTCCTTCTCATCGCGTCTCTCCTTCCGCAGGCTTGTTTCGCCGGCGCCATGGATTCGAGTCGCTCCGCTTCCTTCTACATCGAGGCCGCATTGTCGGGCAACCCGTCGCTTTCCGCCATGCGGGATCGGATACGTATGAAGGAGAACGCCGCGGTTCGCGCCGGGGCCCTCGACAATCCGAAGGGGTGGATCGCGGTCACCAACCTGCCGGTACGCACGTGGTCCTTCCGCGAGGAGGACATGACCGGCAAGGAGATCGGAATCTCCCAGATGTTCCCCTATCCGGGAAAGCGGGCGCACCTGGTGCGGATCGGCCTCCTCGAAAAGGAGCAGGCGGAGCGGGACCTTGAGGAAATGCGGAACCTGCTCCGGTCCGAGATCAAGACGGCTTATGCGGAGCTCTTTTCCGTCCGGAAGCAGGCCGAGACAGTGCGCCGCACGCGGGATGTCCTCCACGACATCGTTGAAGTAACACGGGAAATGTATGCAGTCGGCAAGGCAAGCCAGGCCGACGTGCTCCGCGGCCAGCTGGAGTTCGGGAAAATGCGGGAGATGCTCCTGATGCTGGAGAACAGGGAGCGCGTCCTCTCGGTCCGGCTGAACACATTGGCAGCCCTCCCCCCCGTGGAAGCCGTTCCGCCCCTCGAAGATCTCAAGGAGTTCGCGGTCCCCTACACCGAGGGGAAGCTGATGGCGATGTACGAAGAGAGCAGGTCCGCCCGCAAGTCCCTCCAGGCGAAGATAAGAAAGGGGGAGGTGGGCGTGCTGCACGCCGAGCACGAGTACCGGCCGGATTTCGAGGTCTCCCTGTCCTACATGCAGCGGGACTCGATGCCCGACGGCACGAGGCGCCCCGACATGTTCTCCGCGATGATTTCGATGACCCTGCCGGTCTGGAAAAGCGAAAAGATCGAGCCGGGGATACGGGAGATGAAGGCTGAGAGGGACATGGCCGCGAGCGAGCTGGAAAACCTGGACCTGGAGACCGAAAACCTCGTAGGGGCAACGCTTGCAACGATGGAAAATCGCGCATCGGTGGCCGCGTTGTACCGAACGACCCTCATCCCCCAGGCCGAACAGGCGCTTGAGGCGAACATGGAGGCGTACAGGGTAGGGAAGATCGATTTTCCGATGCTTATGGACTCGGTCATGGCGTTCCTTTCTTATCGCAGGGAGTACCCGGCGAAGGTGGGAGAAATGCACATGGAGAAGGCCAGGCTGGAAGCAGCGGTCGGCAGCGAGCTGCAGGGAGGCGACAGATGACCGATGACAAGCCGCAGGAAGGGACGACGAAGAAGAAGTCGAGCGTCGCCCTCGTCGCGGTATCAGTGGTGGTCCTTCTCGGCGCCGGTGTTCTGGCTTTCTTCAAGGTGCCCGCCTTCCATAACCTGCTCCACCCACACCCGGCGGACAATGCCGCGAAGGTCGCACAGGGGCAGGAGAAATACACATGCGGCATGCATCCCTTCATCATCTCCGACAAGCCCGGGAACTGCCCCATCTGCGGCATGACGCTCACCAGGATCGAGGATGCCGGCCAGCCGGCTGCGGCCGGGAACGCCGTCGCCCAAGGCCCCGCCGGGAAGGGCGAGCGGAAGATCCTTTTCTACCGGAACCCCATGAATCCGGGCGTCACTTCGCCCGTCCCCGCCAAGGACGAGATGGGCATGGATTACGTCCCGGTCTACGAGGATGAAGTCGGAAACGGAGGTGGCGCGGTCGCAGGGTACTCGACGGTCAAGGTGGGCGCAGAGAGCCTGCGCCTGTCCGGAGTCCAAACCGCATCCGCGGTGCGCGAGAAGATCAGCCGCACCGTGCGGGCGGTGGGAAACGTCGTGCCCGACGAGACGCGAGTCCGGCGCGTGCAGACCAAGATCGAGGGTTGGATCGAAAAGCTTCATGTCAATTTCACCGGACAGGCGGTGGCGAAGGGCCAGCCGCTCCTGGATATCTATTCGCCCGATCTGGTAGCCAGCCAGCGGGAATACCTGCTCGCCCTCGAGATGCAAAACCGGATGAATGAGAACCCCTATCCCGAGGAGCGGAAGATGGCGGCGGAGCTCGTCCGGTCGTCCCGGCGGCGGCTTGGGCTCTTCGACGTGCCGCAGGGCTTCATCGCCGAGCTCGAGAGGACAAAGGAGCCCCGGCGCACCGTGACGCTCAATGCTCCGGTATCGGGCCACGTTACGGTGAAGGAGGTCTTCGAGGGAGCGAGAGTCATGCCCGGCATGGAACTTTTCACCGTCACCGACCTTTCCCGGGTCTGGATCGAAGCGGACCTCTACGAGTACGAGGCGCGGGCCGTGCGACCGGGGCAGGTGGCGACCCTGGCTCCCTCCTATGACGCCGGTCTTCGACTGAAGGGGAAGGTGACCTACGTCTATCCCACCCTCTCGCCCGAGAGCCGCACGCTCAAGGTGCGCTTCGAGTTTCCGAATCCCGGGCTCCGCCTGAAGCCCCGGATGTACGCCGACGTTTTCCTGGAGCTGGACTCCGCGGCCGGCGTGGTGATACCCGATTCGGCCATCATGGAGACCGGTCTCCGGCAGATCGTCTTCGTGGATCTCGGGGCAGGGAGTCTTGAGCCCCGGGAGGTTCAGGTGGGCGTTCGAGGCGATGGGAAGGCGCAGGTCCTGTCCGGCATCAAGGAGGGCGAGCGGGTCGCCGTTCGGGCGAACTTCCTCCTGGACTCCGAATCGAGGCTTAAGGCCGCCCTCGCCGGCATGACGGGAGGACAAACGACTCCGTCCCAGACCCAGGGTCGGCCCCCCTCGCAGGATCATGCCGGCCACGGGGGCGGGCGATGAACCCTCACGGCGCCGGAGCATCCGGCGACCGCGGAAAAGAAACCTTCATCCAGCGGGTCATCGGGTTTTGCGCGGCGAACCGCTACCTGACGCTGCTGGCCGTGGCGGCGGCCTGCGTGCTCGCCGTGTACACGCTCAAGGAGATCCGGCTCGACGCCCTCCCCGACCTTTCGGACACCCAGGTGATCGTGTATTCGAAGTGGGACCGGTCCCCCGACATCATCGAGGACCAGGTCACTTATCCGATAGTGACGGCGCTCCTTGGTGCTCCGAACGTCAAGGCGATCCGGGGTTTCTCGGACTTCGGCTTCTCCTACGTCTACGTGATCTTCCAGGACGGCACGGATATCTACTGGGCGCGCTCCCGGGTGCTCGAGTACCTGTCCAAGATCCAGGCGCGCCTTCCGAAGGGGGTTCAGACGGAGCTCGGTCCCGACGCCACGGGCGTCGGTTGGGTCTTCCAGTACGCCCTGGTGGACCGGTCGGGAACCCATTCCCTGGATCAGCTCCGGTCGTACCAGGACTGGACGCTGCGCTACGCCATCCAGTCCGTCCCCGGCGTCGCCGAGGTGGCCTCGATCGGAGGGTTCCAGAAACAGTACCAGGTGACGGTCGATCCGAACCGGCTGTCAGCCTACGGAATTCCGCTCAACATGGTGACCGAAGCGATCCGCATGTCCAACAACGAGGTCGGCGGCCGGTTGATCGAGTTCGCCGGCGCGGAGTTCATGGTCCGGGGCCGGGGCTACGCGAAAAAACCGGAGGACATCGAAAAGGTCGTAGTGAAAACCGGTCCCGGCGGCGTTCCCGTGCTCCTCAAGGACGTCGCACGCGTGTCCCTGGGGCCGGAGATCCGCCGCGGCATCTCCGATCTGGACGGAATCGGGGACCACGTGGGGGGGATCGTGGTGATGCGCCACGGGGAAAACGCCCTGAACGTGATCGAGCGGGTCAAGGGGAAGATGAAGGAACTTGCCCCTTCCCTTCCCAAGGGCGTGGAATTCGTCACCACCTACGACCGCTCGGACCTCATCCACCGGGCGATCGGCACCCTCAAGCACGAGCTCGTGGTGGAAATGCTCATCGTGTCCCTGGTGATCCTGATTTTCCTTTGGCACGTGCCGTCGGCGCTCGTGGCGATAATCACGATCCCGGCGTCCGTGCTCCTCTCGTTCATCCCCCTTTACTACATGGGGGTCACGGTCAACATCATGAGCCTGGCCGGAATCGCCATCTCGATCGGCGTGCTGGTGGACGGGGCGATCATCGAGGTGGAGAACGCCTACAACAAGATCCACCAATGGCAGGCCGAAGGCCGGCAGGGCGATTTCCACCAGGTGCGGCTGGCGGCGCTGAAGGAAGTGGGGCCCTCCGTTTTCTTTTCGCTTCTTGTCATCGCCGTGGCTTTTCTCCCGGTTTTTGCGCTGGTGGACCAGGAGGGCAGGCTGTTCAAGCCCCTGGCCTACTCCAAGAACCTGGCCATGGCGCTGGCGGCGATCCTGGCGGTTACCCTGAATCCCGCCACTCGCATGATGTTCGCGAGGATCGATCCGTTCACCTTCCGGCCCAAATTCCTGGCCAGGCTGGCCACCCGCGCATTCGTGGGCACTTACCATGCCGAGGAAAAGCACCCGATTTCGCTCGCGATCCTTAAAGTTTACGAGCCGGCCTGCCGGTTCGTGCTGCGCCGCCCGAAGGCGGTAATCGCGGTTGCCGTCGGCCTGTTCGCCCTGAGCATCCCCATCTACCTGAAGCTCGGAAGCGAGTTCATGCCGCCCTTGAACGAGGGAACCATTCTCTATATGCCGACGACCCTCCCGGGGCTATCGGTGGCGCAGGCCCAGGACCTGATGGAGCGGCAGGACAGGGTCCTGAAGAGATTTCCCGAAGTCGAGCGGGTCTTCGGCAAGGCGGGGCGCGCCGACACCTCCACCGACCCCGCGCCCTTCTCGATGATGGAGACCACGGTGGTCCTGAAGCCCGAGAGCCGATGGAGCGGGAAGGATCGCTGGTACTCCTCCTGGGCTCCCGATTTACTCAAGCCCCTCTTCCGGCCCATCTGGCCCGACCGCATCTCCTGGGACGAGCTCGTGGCCAGGATGGACGGGGCCGTGCGGTTCCCCGGGGTCACCAACGCGTGGACAATGCCGATAAAGGCAAGGATCGACATGCTCACGACCGGGGTGCGCACGCCCGTCGGGATCAAGATCTACGGGAGCGATCTCGGGGAGATCCAGCGGATCGGGGAGCACCTGGAACACGTGATAAGGCCCATCCGGGGGACGCGCAGCGTATTCGCCGAGCGCGTCACGGGCGGCTACTTCATGGACTTCGAGCCGAAGCGCGATCAGCTGGCCCGCTACGGGCTGACGATCGAGCGTGTCCAGGACGCGATCATGACCGCCATCGGGGGCGAGAACATCACGACGACCGTCGAGGGCCGGGAGCGCTATCCCGTGAACGTGCGCTACCCTCGGGAGCTCCGGGAGGACGTCGACCGCCTGAGCCGAGTCCTTGTTCCCGTGCCCACCCCGATGGGAGCGCAGGTTCCACTTGCCCAGCTAGCGGACATCAAGCTCGTGCAAGGTCCCTCCATGCTCCGTGACGAGAACGGGTTTCTGGCCGGGTATGTGTACGTGGATATCGCCGGCCGGGACGTGGGAGGCTACGTGGAGGAGGCCAAGGCGGCCGTGGAGAAGAACGTCCCGCTCAAGACCGGGTACGTGCTCCAGTGGAGCGGCCAGTACGAGAACATGCTCCGGGTGCGCGAACGGCTTAAATTCGTAGTGCCGCTTACGTTGGCACTGATCTTCGTGCTCCTCTACATGAACACCCGGAGCGCCTTCAAGGCCTCGGTCGTCATGCTCGCCGTCCCCTTCTCGGCCATCGGCGCCATCTGGCTCTTCTACGTGCTTGACTACAACGTGTCGATCGCCGCCTGGGTGGGGATGATCGCGCTTCTGGGACTGGACGCCGAGACGGGTGTCTTCATGCTCCTCTTCCTGGACCTTTCCCATGACGACGCGAAGAGGAAGGGGCTCCTCAGGAACCTCGCGGAGCTGGACGAGGCTATCATCCATGGGGCCGTCAAGCGGGTCCGGCCGAAGTTCATGGTCGTCGCCGCGGCATTCATGGGGCTGCTGCCCATCATGTGGTCCACTTCGGCCGGAGCGGACGTCATGAAACGGATAGCAGCGCCCATGCTCGGAGGCCTGGTGACATCGTTCATCCTGGAGCTCCTGGTGTACCCGGCGGTCTACAAGCTCTGGAAGGCGCGGGAGCTCAAGCTGAATATCCTGCCAACGCAGGGGTGAGGATCCCGGGAAGGGATGATCACCCGAATAATAGGGGGGATCAGGAGATGAGAAATCGGAACGGGGAAAAGGGGAGGTTCGCGGCATGCATTCTGGCGTTCGCGCTGCTGGCCTTGCCGGGGATTGCGACTGCAGCCGACAAGGGGCATTCGGGGATGCCCGGCATGAAAATGGAAGGCGCGAAGGAAGGGCACGGCGGCATGATGAAGATGGGCGACAAGATATTTGGCGGCAAGGTCGGGCCGTGGCAGGGGGAAGCCCGCCTTATGGACATGAAGGCGCACATCGAAAAGGCCAAGGCCTCCGGGATGAAGATGGAAGGAATGAAGATGAAGAGCCATCACATCGCCTTCGGCCTGACCGATCCAAAAACGAAAAAGCCTGTTACCGAGGGGAAGGGGACAGTGACCGTCGTCGGCCAGGACAAGAAGGAGGAGAAATCGGACTTCATGGCGATGGAAGGTCATTTCGGCGCCGACGTGAATTTGCCCAGGCCGGGCAAATACACGTTCAAGGTCTCGGTCGAGTCCGCCGGCAGGAAAGGCTCAGCGACATTTTCACACTCGGTGAAGTAGAGGGCGCTTGAGCGTCGGTCAATGTTTTATTCAGAAAGGTCCATTTAATTGCCGTGGTTTTTTACCTCCGGCGGGAACCCCCCATGCAGCGGTTCATCTAACACGAAAGCGGCGCAGTGCGCCGGCAGTGCAACGGGATTAAACGGAGGTGGATATATGAAGCAGATGTCTGTTCTTGCATTGCTGTTCGCGGCGTTGTTCCTCGTCTTTTCCACGGGGGTGGCACCGACCGGGTGGTATGGGGAATCTTCCAGGTCGGACATGTCGAGCGAAGAGGAGAGGAGCTCCTCTGACATCGGGAAGGGTCCGCCCGATTCGATATCGACCGGCTCCTGGCAGTACGAAGGGCCGGTTGAAACCGGCACAATTCCGATCGGAGAAGACCTGTCCGAGGCTCAGAGCGGCGTGTCCGACGAGGTTCCCACGCAGGAATCCGGGGGTCTCAAGTTCCGCGAAGAGCTCGATTCCGGGCCGTAACGCGGATCCGTGAAAAAGAAGGCCTCGAAAAATAGCCGGCCCGCGGGGCGGGTTGAGCCCCGCGAGGCCGGCTTATCAGTTGCATCGATACATGCATAATACTGATAACATTGCGAAAATCGGTTATCGATAATGATTTTCTTGAAGATGCATGCCGCATAGTTTATTCTGATTGGGCCACCCCGCGCGGACGCCGGGGAGGGCGGAAAGTTCCCGGTTGCCGACTCGGAGCAAACATCTGGCCCTCGCGGCTACCATTGTCCTCGTTTCGGGGCTATTCCTTGCGTACCCCCTGAATGTCATGGGCGCAAGCCGATGCCGCGAGGATGTTTCTTCGGGCAATCGGCTGGCAGACGAGACGATCCGCAGGATTTCCTCCCTTTCCGACCGGGAGATTTCGCTTTCGGGGGCCATGTTCCTGGTCTCCGCGCGCGCAGCGCTTGACCTTTACTGCCGCAAGGCCGAAGGCACGCTGGTGGAAAAGGAGCTGGACCGCATCGCGAAGCGGATTTCCGCCTCGATCGGGAACGCCGTTGCGGCAGATCCCGGGAATACGGTCGCGGCGATGAACCGGGTCGTTTTCGAGGAGGAGAAGTTCTCCTACGATCCCGCTCCGGGCGATCCCGGGAATTACCTGCTGGACCGGGTGCTGGCCAACAAGCGGGGGAACTGCCTCGGTCTGACCGTGGTTTTTCTGTCCCTGGCCGAAAGGCTCGGCGCTCCTCTTTTCGGGGTATACGCTCCGTCGCACTGCTTCGCGAGGTACGAAGGGAACGGGGCCCGCATCAACATCGAGACGGGAGCCGCCGGCGGCGAGCGCGAGGACGGTTGGTACGTTCGGAAGTTCGGGATAGGGGAAGGGCGGCCATACCTGCGGACGCTGGGAAAGAAAGAGATGATCGGCGTATTCCTGAAAAGCGTCGGGGCGGCCTATTCCAGGCAAAGCAGGGACGAAGAGGCGCTTCGGCTGTACCGCGAGGCGGCCGCCTTCTACCCCGGCCTGCCCGACGTCTACTATAACGCCGGAGTCTCATTACAGAAACTGGGCAGGCACGAAGAAGCGATCGTTCAATACAAAATCGCCTTGACGGTCGACCCGGGAATGTCGGCGGCCCGGGGAAACCTCGCCGCCTCCCTTTGCGGCTGCGGCAGGATCGAGGACGGGATCAGGGAATTCAGGAAGGCGCTCGAGCTCAGCCCGGAAAACGCCACGGCGCGCGCCGGGCTTGCGAAAGCCTACTTCTCGCGGGGAGCTTACCGGGAGGCGATCGAGCATTGCGACAGGGCGATCGAGCAGGGGTGCCGCTTCGAGCCCTCCATGCTCGAGGTCCTGAACCGCTACCGAAGGCCCGGAGACGTTTCCCCCGGGCCCTGATTCCGCCCGCCGGGGTCCGGCCCCGGCAGGAACCTACCTGTCCGTCAGCGCCCGAAGGACGGCGGAGATGTCCCTATCCCCGAATCCACGCTCGCGCGCGACGGAGAACTGCTGGTAAGCCGACGCCGTAACCGGCGTCGGAACGCCGGCCGCGTCGCCCGCGAGCACCGCCAGCCGCATGTCCTTATGCGCATGCCTCAACGGGAAATGCACCGGGAAGACCCTGTCCACCAGCATGTCCCTCCCCTTGATCTGGATGGCCTGGCAGCCGACCACCGAGCTCTGCACCACTTCCAGGATCTTCTCCGCGGGGATCCCGGCAGCCGTTCCGGTGAGCGCCGCTTCGGAAAACACGCACAGAAGCGCCCCCAGCATCTGGTTGATTATGAGCTTCATGTGCGCCGCCAGCCCGACCTCCCCCATGTAGACCACCTTGCTCCCCATGGCTAGCAGGATCGGTTCCATCCTCAGCGCGACGCCCTGGTCCCCCCCGGCGAGGATGACGAGCGTCCCCTCCGTCGCAGGCTTCCTGCTTCCCAGGACCGGCGCCTCCAGGAAATCGGCTCCGGTCTTTCTTACCATCGCAGCGATCTCGCGCGAAGATTCGGGCGAGACCGTGCTCATGTCGATGTAGGTCTTGCCCGGTTTCAGCGCGGAAAGCACGCCGGCGGTTTCGGCGACCACCTCCCAAACCGCGGCGGGATCGGACAGCATGGTGATAACGACGTCCGCACGCTCCACCAGCTGGGCCACCGAAGAGGCGCCCTTCGCCCCGGCGGCGACGAGCGGCGCCATCTTCTCGCGGGACCTGTTGTACACCGTCACGTCGTGCCCCCTGGCAAGTATGTTCGCGCACATGGGGGCGCCCATGATGCCGAGCCCGATGAATCCGATCTTCGCCATTGCGTTTCCTCCCGGATCCGTCCGTTGTCATAGCTTGACCCGCGGCGAAAATACAGCAGAATGATAACATGATGGCGCCCCTGCCCGAGATTCTCCGGAAAGCCCCGCTGTTCGCCAATCTCCCTCCGGAGGATCTGAGGCGCGTGGCGGATATAGCCTCCGCGCAGCGCTACGAGAAAAAATCGTTCATCTTCCGGGAAGGGGAGCGGGCCGACGGCTTCTTCGTCGTGGCTGAAGGGCGGGTCAAGGTCTTCAAGCTTTCGCCGGACGGCAAGGAACAGGTCCTTCATCTGATAGGTCCGGGGCAGTCCTTCGCGGAGGCGACCATCTTCGAGGGCGGGACTTATCCCGCGCACGCGGAAGCCCTGTCCGGCTGCGAGCTCATATTCCTTCCCAAGCGCCCTTTCACCGATCTTCTCGAGAAAAACCCCCGGATCGCGCTCCGGATGATGGCCTCCCTGTCCAAGTGGATAAAACGGATGGCCGACCTGGTCGAAAGCATCTCGCTGCGCGACGTCGAAACGCGCCTGGTCCGGTATCTGTCGGAGGAACTGGGGACCCGCGGCGTTCCGCCAAGGGACGGAGCGGTGATCGAGCTCGACGTCGGCAAGAACGTCCTGGCCTCGCGTCTTGGAACCGTACCCGAGACGTTTTCCAGGACGCTTAAGAAACTCCAGGAAGAGGGGAAGATACGCGTGAAGGGGAAACAGATCCGCATTCTCAAGGCGCACGCCCTCTTTTCCGTTCCCGACTGACGCCGTGGTATCATCTTCGGGGAAATTCTGCCGGAAAGGAGGATTCCGGAATGGGACACTTCTCGGTTAGCGTCGTAGGAAAGGACAGGCCGGGGATCGTCGCGGAGGTGAGCCGGATCCTCTTCGAGCAGGGATGCAACATCGAGGATTCCACCTGCACGATCCTTTCGGGGCAGTTCGCGATGATCCTGGTGGTCTTCCATCCGAGGATGGCCGCCACGGGCGAGCTGAACCCCGCATTCGAGGAGGTGCGCTCGAGGATGGGGCTCATGGTCACGGTGCACGCGTTGAAGGACGAGGAGGTCGTGCACGAAAAGGCTTTTTCCGGCCATCCCCACATAATCTCGGTGTACGGTGCGGACCGGCCGGGCATCGTCTACATGGTCGCGAAGGAGCTTGCGCTTCGGAAGGTGAACATCACCGACCTCAACACGCAGGTAGTCGGCTCGAAGGATCGTCCCGTCTACGTGATGGTCCTGGAGGTGGATCTGCCCGAGGGAATAGACATGAAGGAGCTCGAAAAGGAGTTCGATCGCATTCGGAAAGAGCTCTCCGTGTCCATCACGGTCCGGCCGATCGAGACGATGGAGCTGTAGCGGCAGTCTATAAGCCGCCTTCCGCCATGGCCGTCCTGCCCATCCTCAAGTTTCCCGATCCGCTGCTGCAGCAGAAGTCCGCTTCCGTGGAGAGCATCACGCCCGACATGTCCTCGTTGATCGACGACCTGCTCGACACGATGCGGGCTTCCCCGGGAGGAGTCGGCATCTCCGCGCCGCAGGTGGGCATCCTCAAGCGCATAGTCACGGTCGACGTTTCCGCCAGCAAGAGAGGCTCCCAGGCGTCAAACAACGGCCTCCTGGTCCTCATAAATCCCGAGATCCTGGCGAAGGGCGGACGGCAGATCGTGCGCGAGGGGTGCATGAGCATACCGGATTACACCGCCAACATCGAACGCGCCCAATGGGTCCTCGTGGACGCCCTCGACAGGGATGGAAAGCAAGTGATCCTGGAATCGGTGGGATTCGAAGCGGTTGCTATCCAGCACGAGGTGGATCACCTGGACGGCATACTTTTTCTGGACCGGGTGACCTCCATCAAGACGGACCTCTTCCGACGGAAGAAGTACCGCTGAAGCCGGCTCCTACTTGCCCAGTCGCGCGTAAAATTTCCGGGAGGCGGCAAACAGTTTCCGGTATTGCCTTATGGAAAGCATCCCCCGGAGCCGGTTTCGCAGAAACGAGGCATTTTTCACTACTGCGAATGACCCGTCCTCTATCTTAAGGACCCCCTGGGACGCCAGATCCCTGATGACGTTTTCGATATCCCGTGAGTAGCAGATGCTGCCGGTGATGGAGAACCAGAGGCCGGCGAGCATCCTGTTGTGCGGCTTCATCTGGCATAGGACGGAATGTATCCTGGGCAGGAAAAGCTCCTCTCCGCCGTTCGCCCCAAGTGTGAGGATGCCCGATATTACGCTTGAGAGGTCGCCTGGAGCAATCGCCATTGCTCACCTCCTTTAAGCCCCGCGGGGGTTCGTGCGGTTCCGTAGGAAGTTTATCATGCGGATTGCGTCAATAGCCTGGTTCGGAAAATTAGACACCGCTTACCCGTTAAAGGTTCCGGCTGGAGAGCGAGCAAGACGGTTTCTTACTGGCGGATCGATCCTTCCGATATCGACCTGAAGTCGCAGCTTTTGCACAGATCGACCGCCGTCATTACGTGACCGCTATAGTCGATCTCCCCGTCGTCGGCTGCCGGATTCGCTTCCCCTGAAGCGAATCTCCCCGCCGGTCCGGAAGACTTCCCGGCGTCCGCTTTTTCCTGCTTCCTCTTCTTGATGGCCTCCCTTGCCCGGTCGATCAGCTTCACACCGTTCGAATAGGAGAGGCCGCCCTCCGGAAGCAATTTCGTCAGGGATTTTCTTTCTTTTTCATTGCCGTTACCGGCGCTGCGAAGGCTTATTTCACGGTTTTCCCTGATTATGAACTGCGGGGTCGCGCTCATCCTGCCTTCGGACGAAGTTATGTTCACGTACGCCTCTACCGCGTCGCCCACCCTGCCGACCCGAATCGAGCTGTCCCCCTCGATAGCGAAGCACGCAAGGGGAAACAGGCCGGCCGAGAAGAGGAGGACAAGGGCCGCCATGGCGATCTTCCGGATCATCTGCATTTTCCTATCTGCCTGTCGGATTGACGTCGTTCCTTCCGGATTCAATGCAGGAAACAGGCCGGAGCAGGCGGAGGCATTTTTCAAGCGAAAACGGATGCGTTATCAATTGGCGGGAAATGGGGAAGCGCAATATTGTAACGACTCATCCGTAGGGATTTCATAGTTGATACTTGACCGGGCTCTGCTGTGGAGTCATGAGGAAAAAAAAGGACCCGGCCTGAACCGGCCGGATCCCGGGATTTCTGATGGTGGCCCCTCGCAGAATTGAACTGCGGACACGAGGATTTTCAGTCCTCTGCTCTACCATCTGAGCTAAAGGGCCGCCTTTTCGGAAGGCGTAATTCTAACGAATACATGCCCAGGGTGTCAAGCCGAGGGCTTCAGGCCGGGGACGCTTCAAGAACGGACGACCAGAGTCCCGCACACCCGGTCGTGGAGCCCCTGCTTGCGCCTGTCGAACGCAACCCATAAATAGCCGAGGTACAGCGTGAACACGCAAAGGAAATACCCGAGCCAGCGGATGAACGCCCTGCGGTAATCCAGGGGGGAGCCGTCCTCGTTTATGACCTTTATCCGCATTGCCATCTTTCCGAACGTCTGCCCGTATGCGCCGTGGAGATAGACGTAGTAGAAGATCGGAAATCCGAAGAAGAAGGCTGCACGGACCAGGTTTTCCATGGAAAAAACGCCCGTTATCGAATAGATGTCATCGGCCGGGACGGACATCCAGAGCCCGGCTGACGCGCCGAACCTGTCCACGAGGTAGAAGAGGTTGTAGATCCCGAGGATGACGAGGATATCGATGGTCCGCGCTGCGACCCGGATCCAGAATCCGGCGAAATGGGGGATTGGCGCGTTCAACGGGATCCCCTAATCGTTTTCGAATTGGTACATCGCCATGCTTAACGCCGCGACCGCCGCCGTTTCCACGCGAAGGATCCGGGTCCCCAGGCCTGCGCGAAGGAAACCCGCTCCTTCCGCCTCCATGACCTCGGCTTCCGAAAATCCGCCTTCCGGACCTATCAGCAGGGCGACGCTGGAAATTTTCCCGAGACTCGAGAAGACGCCTTTCAGCCCGAACCTGCCTTCGCCTTCGTAGAAGATCACCTTGCCTTCCGCCTCTTCGCAGGATCGCAGCGCATCATGATAGGAAAGCAGGGGGGAAACGGCGGGAACGCGGCCAGAGCCGCACTGCTTCGCCGCCGAGAGCGCTATACGCTCCCACCGCAGCAGCCTTTTTCCCGCGTCCCCGGAATCCGGCCTCGGGATGGTTCGGGAGGAACGGAAAGGTATCACGCGGGAGCAGCCGAGCTCCGTCGCTTTTTCCAGGATGAAATCCATCTTGTCAGCCTTGGGAAGCCCGACCATCAGGGTGACCGCCACTTCCGGCGGGGGCTCGGGGGGCAGGGACTCCAGCACTTCCGCGCGAAGGGAGCGCGACGTCGCTTCCAGTATGCGCATGCGGTAACGATTGCCTTCTCCGTCGAAGGCGTAAAAGGAATCTCCGGTCCCCAGGCGCAGCGACTTGAGCATGTGCCCGGCCTCCGTCCCCGAGAGGACCGCCGTATCCCCGGAAATGTTCCTGCGGTCTACGAAGAAGGTCGGCAAGGAACCGTCAGTGCGCCTCCCGCCGCAGCAGCAGCGCGGCCCACTGGCCGTCGGTCTTCCGTTTCAGCGGATGCGCGCCGACTTCCCGGTATTCCTCCTCCACCCAGCCGCTCTTCTCGGTGAGGATCCCTGAAAGGACCATATATCCGCCGGGGGCGCAGCGGGAGATGAGCTCCTTTTTCATGTCGATGAGGATTTCGGCGAGGATATTCGCCACGACGAGATCGTAGCTCCCTTCGATGGTCGAAAGCGGCATGAAAGTGGACGCGAACCGTTCCGCCACGCCGTTGGTCCTCGCGTTTTCCTCGGCCGTTTCGACCGCCTTGGGATCGGTGTCGACTCCCAGCGTGCAGGATGCGCCCAGCTTTGCCGCGGCGATTCCCAGGATCCCGGTCCCCGTGCCGACGTCAAGCACTCTCCCGGGGCCCGGAAGGGGATCGTAGACCTCCTCCAGCAGTTGGAGGCACATCCTCGTGGTCTCGTGAGTCCCCGTTCCGAACGCCTGTCCGGGATCGATCGTAAGCACCACTTCACCGTGAGCGGCGGCGTACGGTTCCCATGACGGCTTCACGACGAGGCGTTCCCCCAGCTTTCGGGGCTTGAAGTGCTCCTTCCAGTTTTCCGCCCATCCGAAGTCCGTGATTTCGGCGGCCGAGACGAATGCGCCCGCGTCGGAGCCGAACGACTCGGCCAGCAAGGGAAGGAAGTCGAGAAATGCCTTCTTAAGGTTGTGGAGATCGGCGTCCCAGGGAAAATACGCCGTCAGCTTGGTCACCTCTTCCGGCGGTGGAAGAGGATCGATGGGGTCCCCGTCGGGGCCGAACAGACGCTCGTCGTAAGCCATCCCCAGCGACCCGTGCTCCAGGAAGAAGTGCGTAATGGCGTCGACCGCTTCCCGGCGGGTTTCGACCGTGAACGACTTCCAGCGCGTCATCCGGCCCCCTCTTTTCTTTTCCCCCTTATTATATAGCGTCACGGGCGTGGAGGGTCTCGCGCCGAGTATGCTAAGATACCACCTTGCCGCCGCGAGGCGACAGGAAAATGGACACCCGCAGAAAAACCCTCTTATCCGAAACAGAGGCCCTTCGTCCCGACGCCATACGGATGCTTGGGTCGATATCGGGCTATGCGGAACTCGGGCTCGAGGAGGTCCGGTCCTCCGATACCCTGGCCGGATTTCTGGAGAGCAGGGGATTCCGCGTGGAGCGCGGGACAGCCGGGATGAAGACCGCGTTCAGGGCGGAATTCGCCTTCGGGAAGGGGAAGCCGTCGGTGGCCTTCCTGTGCGAGATGGACGCCCTGCCTGGCCTCGGGCATGCGTGCGGCCACAACGTGGTGGGCGTGTCTTCGGCCTGCGCCGCCGCGGCGCTTGCATCCTTCGGGACGGGGCGCTTCCGGTCCGGGAAAATCGTCGCCCTGGGCACCCCCGCCGAGGAGATGGGGTACGGCAAGGCGCGCATGGTCGAAAAGGGGATTTTCGAGGGGATAGACGCCGCCATGATGGTCCATCCATCCTCGCGCCGCCACGTCGCCAAGGGATACCTCGCGCTTCACAAGATCCGCTTCACGTACCTTGGGAAAGCCTCTCACGCGGCGGCCTACCCGGAGCATGGCATCAACGCACTCGACGGGGTCCTCCTGCTGTTCCAGGGGACCGCGGCGTTGCGCCAGCACCTTCCAGAGACCGTCCGCGTCCACGGCATCGTCACCGAGGGCGGCAGGGCGCCCAACATCATCCCTGAGCGCGCGCAGGCGTACTTCTACGTCCGGGGGGAGGACGACGCCGAGCTGGCCGACGCGGTCAGGAGGGTAAAGGAGTGCGCGCGGGGGGCGGCGAAGGCGACGGGGTGCGGGCTCCGGATGGAGGAAGGACCTTATACCCTCTCCGCGATGAAAGTGAACCCGGTGCTCGCCGAGGAGTACCGGCGGGCGCTCGGGACCCTGGGGCTCCCCGAAAGCGGGGCTCCCGTCAACAGGAATCGGGGTTCATCGGACATAGGAAACGTTTCGCAGGTCGTGCCGACCATCCAGCCGAACGTTCCAATTTCCGGCGGGGAGAGAGTGGAGATCCACACGCGTCCGTTCGAGGAGGCGTCGAGAGGCCCATCGGGAGTCGAGGGCATGATGGAAGGCATCCGGGCGCTGGCGCTGACCGGCTTTGGGCTGTTTTCCGATCCCGGCCTCTGCCGCCGGGTCTGGGAGGCGTTCAGAAAAGCACGATAGTGACCCCGTCGCCCCCCTGCTCCCGCGGAGCGGGGAAGAAGCGCTTCGCATAGGGGGAATTCCGCAGGTGGCTGCGGACCGCGGCTTTCAGGGCCCCCGTGCCGTGCCCGTGGATGATGAAGGCGTGCGGCGCCTGGGCGAGCGACAGCCGGTCCAGGAAGCCTTCCATGTCGGGCAGCGCGTCATCCACGTACTTGCCGCGAAGGTCGATTGTGTTTTCCGGCGTCTGGAGGTAGAGCGCCAGCGAGGCCTCCTCGGCTCGCCGCGGCGCTTTGGGGGTCTTGCCTTCCACGGCGCGGGAGGGCGCCGCCGGGAATATCCGCACCTGTTCACGGGAGAGCCTGAGCCTCATCCCGCCGACCAGCACCTCCACTTCGCGGTCTTCCGGGCCGGGAACCGCGGCGACCTCGCCCTCCTTGTGGAGGGTCGCCAGGAACACCTTCTGACCCTGGAAAAGCGCGGTCCCGGGAGGAACAGGCGCAGTCCTGCTGATCATCGCGCGCGTCACGGGGTCCGTATCCGCGGCTTCCCCTTTTTCCTTCCATTCCCGGATCACCGTCTGCGCTTTCCGGACCGTCTCTATTTTCCTTTCCTTGCGCAATTCCTCGGTGACGGCCCGGAGCTGCGTCTCCGCCCTGCGGATCTCCTCCCTCGCCTTCTGGCGCGCCCCCGAAAGGATCCGTGACTCCTCCTCCCTCGCCCGTTCCCGCTCCGCCGCAAGCCTTGACCGCTGCTCTTCCGCCTCGCGGCGCGCGCCCGCCGCCCCGGCGGCCTCGGCACTGGCCTTTTCGCGCTCGGATTCGAGCCGCGAGAGGGCGTCCGCAAGCTCGTGTCCCGAGCCTGTCAGATAACCGCCGGCCCGTTCGAGGACGTCTTCGGGGAAGCCCAACGCCCGGGCGATGGCGATCCCCATGCTTCTTCCCGGGATGCCAAGCCGCAGCCGGTATGTGGGGCGAAGGTGCTCCTCGTCGAATGTCATCGAACCGTTCTCGAACCGATTGTCCCCGTAGGCTATCCCTTTAAGCTCCTCGAAGTGGGTCGTGGCGAGCACCCGCACCTCCCTGTCGGCCAGCGTCTCCAGAAAAGCGCGCGCGATCGCGGCCCCTTCCCGCGGATCGGTTCCTGAAACTACTTCGTCAAGCAGGACGAGGGATCCCAGGTCGGCCCCGGAAAGGATCTCGTTCAGCCGCCTGATGTGGGCGGAGTAGGTGGACAGGTCCTGCTCGACGCTCTGCTCGTCCCCGAGCGTCACGAAGATGCGGGAGAAGACCGAGAGTGTCGAATCGGCGGAAGCCGGGATCGAGAGCCCGGCCATCGCCATCAGCGTGAGCAGTCCGAGCGTCTTGAGCGCCACGGTTTTTCCGCCGGCGTTGGGCCCCGTAAGTATCAGGCACAGGCGGGGTCTCCCCAGCCGCAGGTCGTTGGGCACCACCTCCCTGCGGGAGAGCACGAGCAGGGGATGGCGCGCCGCGAGCAGGTTCACCTCCCCCGTAGCTGTCACGGTCGGCTCGGCCGCAAAGAGCTCTTCCGCCAGGAGACTGCGGGCCTGCGCGAAGTCGAGGCGGGACAGCCGATCCCGGCAGGAGAGCAGTTCGGGAGCCTTCCTGGCCGCTTTCGCCGAAAGCTCGGCGAGGATGCGGGCGATCTCCCGCTCCACCTCGAGCTCGGCCATCTTGACCTCGTTGTTCAGGTAGACGAGCTCTTCCGGCTCGAAAAAAACCGTCTGGCCGCTCTGCGACGTGTCGTGCACGATGCCCTGGAAGAGCCCCTTGGCGGCGGCCTTGAACGGTATTACCAGCCGCCCCGAACGGACGGTGGCGTACGCCTCCTGTATGTGGCGGGAATATCTCGGCGAGGAGACGATCTGTTCGGCCGTCTTCTGCAGGCGGTTTCTGATCTCCAGAAGCTGGCGCCGCAATTGGCCGAGCGAAGGCGATGCGCGGTCGGCGATGTTTCCCGCGGAATCGATTTTCAGCTCGATCTCGTCGGCCAGGTCCCGGAGCGGGGGTATCTCCCTCGCATGGTGGGCCAGACGCGGGTATTTCCCGCGGCGCTCCTCGAAAAATTTCCGCACCCGCTCTCCCGTACGGGCGGTCCGCCCGACAAGCAGCAGTTCCGCGGGGGAAAGCGAGGCGCCCTTGACCGCCGTCTCGACCTCCGGGATGATTTCCTTCAGGCCCTCGAGGGGGAGCGGCCCCTCGGCGACGATCATGCGCCGCCCGTCGCGGTTCTCCTCGAGGGAAATCCTTACGGCGTCGAGGTCCGTCCCCGGCGAGAGCGCGGCGCACAGCCCTCGTCCCGGATCCGAGGACGCGTGGGAGCAGAGACGCGAGACCACCTTGCTCCACTCGAGCGCCGCAAGCGCCGCTTCCCATGCAGTTCCGCTCAAACCAGGGCCCTCCTTGCATCCGGGTCCATTATATCGGGATCGTGATAGCATAAATCGTCATTCACCGGGAAGGAGCGCTCCGAATTGAGGGGATATGCGTAGCGTAAAGCCTCCGCCATTGAGAAAAGGGGACGTCATCGCGATCTTCGCCCCGGCGGGGCCGGTCGACCCGAAAAAGCTTTCCCGGGGTGTCGCCCGCCTGGCATCGGCAGGATACCTACCTGAAATAGCCGACGGCGTGCTCTCGAAGGACGGATACCTTGCGGGGGACGATCTGCACCGCGCCGCGCAGGCCTCGTGGGCGCTTTCCCTGCCGGAGGGGCGCGCGGCGATGGCGGCCAGGGGAGGGTACGGCACCTCCCGCCTTCTTCCGCGCATCGATTGGAGGAAGATGGCGCGCCGGCCACGGCTGGTGATCGGCTACAGCGACGTCACCGCGATCCTCTCTTACGTTTCCACGAGGCTGCGGATTCCGTCGGTCCACGGTCCGATGGCGGCGGCCGACCTTGGGCGCAGGCCGGACGGCGCGGCGCTCGACGCATTCTTTCGCCTTGCGGCGGGCGCCGTGTCGCCGCGGGAGCCATGGGGCTATCCATGCGAGCGGCTTGCAGGCGGATCGGCGGAAGGGGTTCTGGCGGGCGGATGCCTGTCCGTGCTGACCTCCCTCATAGGCACGCCCTTCGAGCCCGATTTCAAGGGGGCGCTCCTTTTCCTCGAGGACGTCTCGGAGCCTTGCTATCGGATCGACCGCATGCTCACGCAGTGGATCCAGTCCGGACGGCTGCGCAGGATTTCGGGGATTCTGGTCGGCAAGATGTCACCGGTCGGAGCCGAAACGGAAGACGACATCAGGAAAACGTTCGCGCAGGCAGGCAGGCGCATGTCCGTACCCGCATGGTACGGTTTTCCCGCGGGTCACGGCGGGCCTAACTTCGCCTTGCCGTTCGGCGTGCGGGCAAGGATCGACAACCGGGGCAGGCTGTTCCTGCTCGAGTCTCCGGTCGCGGGCCGATGACCGCCGCCCAGCCGGCGGAAGCCGGCCGATTCCGGAAGGCGCAGGCGCTGCTGGAGGAAGGGGCCCGCAGGAAGGTTTATACGGCGGCCGTCCTCCTCGCATCCGCTGGAGAGGACGTCGCGTGCCACGCGGCGGCCGGGGAGGCGCATCTTTCCTCGGTCTTCGACATCGCGTCGCTCACAAAGCCGCTGGTCGCGTCGTTGTTTTTCGCACTTGCCCAGGAAGGGAATATATCCAAAGAGGGGAAGCTCTCCGATGTGCTGCCTCCGAGGTCTCCCGACCCGGCGGCAGGGGAGATCGGGTTTCTTCATCTTCTGACCCACACCTCGGGCCTTCCGGCCTACAAGCCGTTTTATGCAGCCATCCGCGACGCCGAGGCAAGAGAGGGAAGGCCGCTTTGGGGGACTTCGGAAGCGCACGACCGTATCGTCGACGCCGCGCTTTTACTGCCGCTGGAGGCTTCCCCGGGGAAGGCTTGCGTCTACAGCGATCCCGGATACATTCTCCTTGGCCGCGCCGTAGAGCTTGCCGCCTTCAAGCCGCTCGACCGCCTTCTGCGGATTCATTTGACCGATCCGCTGCAGATGAGGGACACCGGCTTTCTTCCTCTCGGGCGATTGAGCGAGTGCGAGACCGGGAGGCTGGTGTCCACGGGGTATTCCGATGTCCGGGATAAGGATAAAGACGGAGAGGTGGACGACGAAAACGCCGCGGCGATGGGCGGGGTCGCCGGCCACGCGGGCGTATTTTCAACCGCGCACGACATGTTCCTCTTCTCCCGCGAGGTATCGAGAGCGAGGCGCGGGGAAGGGAGGATTCTGACGCGCCCGGCGGCGCTCGAAATGACCTCGAAGGCCGCGAATCCTCCCGGTTGCACGAGGACGCCGGGATGGGATACCCCCACCCGGTCCCCCGGCGCCGGTTCGCAGGCCGGCACGCGTTTCACGGAGGGGTCCTTCGGGCACCTTGGGTACACCGGGTGCTCGATCTGGATAGACCCTTCCAGGGAAGCAACGGTCGTGCTTCTGACCAACAGAATTTTTTTCGGCAAACAAAACGATGGTTTGAAATCGCTTCGGCCGCTTATACACGATGCCGTCATGGAGGAGCTGTTTCCTTGAGCACCGTTCATTTGATTGCGGTTTGCGGTGTCGGGATGGCCTCCCTTGCCGGGATGCTGAAAGAAAAGGGGTTCCGCGTCACGGGGTCGGACGCCAACGTCTATCCGCCGATGAGCACCCAGCTTGCCGCGCTCGGCATCCCCATTTCCTCCCCGTACGGCGCCGCAAACATCCCTGCGGATGCCGAACTTGTAATCGTAGGCAACGCGGTGTCCAGGGACAACCCGGAATGCCTCGAGGCAGTCCGCCGGGGACTCCCCCTGCTCTCGATGCCCCAGGCCGTGGCGAAATTCTTTATTGACGGCAAGGAATCGATCGTGGTGGCCGGCACCCACGGCAAGACCACCACGACCTCCCTTCTGGCCTGGTCCCTGTTTTATCTGGGCGAGGACCCTTCGTTCCTTGTGGGCGGTATACCGCGGAACTTCCCGGTGAGCTACCGGGTCGGCGCGGGACCTAGGTTCGTGGTCGAGGGGGACGAGTACGACACGGCATATTTCGACAAGGGGCCCAAGTTTCTCCATTATCAGCCTGGGATCGTTCTCCTTACGAGCATCGAGTTCGACCACGCGGACATATACAGGGACCTGTCTCACTTGAAGGAATCTTTCCGCAAGCTCGTCCGCCTGATACCTGCGGAAGGCCTGCTGATCGCATGCGCCGATTACGCGGAAGTCCTGTCGGTAGCGGAGGAGGCCGGATGCCGGGTCGAGTATTATGCCGCCGACTCCACCGTCCCTTCCGGGGTCGGGGATCGGGCGTGGGCGGTGCGGCCGGTCGCGGAGGACGGCGAATTCACCCGTTTCCGGATGGAGCGGGGGACGACCGGTCACGATCTCGCGCTGCGGCTGCCGGGCAGGCACAATGCGGCCAACGCCGCCGCCGCCGCGATCGCGCTCCTGCACCTCGGATACGGGGCGCGAAGCGTTGCGAGGGCGATCGCCGGCTACACGGGGGTGCGGCGGCGCCAGGAGGAACTTGGCGAGTTCGGCGGCGTCTTGCTGGTGGACGACTTCGCCCATCATCCCACGGCCGTCCGGGAGACGATACTGGCGGTGCGGGCGCGGTACCCCGGCCGCAGGGTGGTCGCGGTCTTCGAGCCCAGGTCGAACACCAGCCGGAGGAGGATCTTCCAGGAAGAGTTCGCCCGCGCGCTGTCGGAAGCCGACTCCGTCGTCGTGGCGGGGGTGTTCGGCGCCGAAAAGATTCCGCCGGAAGAGCGGCTTGCGCCCGAGGAGGTGGCGGCTTCCCTCCGTGCCGGCGGAAGGGAGGCGTTCCACATCCCCGAGGTCGACCGGATCGTGGACCATGTAAGGACGGCGTGCCGGGCGGGGGACCTGGTCCTTATCATGTCAAACGGCGGATTCGGCGGGATCCAGGGAAAGCTTGCGCAGGCCCTCTCGGCGCGTGGCGGTTTCTGTTGACGCACCGATGCTCGTCTGGTAGATTCGCGCAGATGAGATCAGGGGTGGGGAAAAGGATCCGGCGGGCTTTCCTGGCCTGCACGATTTCGATTTGCGCGCTCGCGGCAGCGGCCGCCCCGGCGGCCTCCGCTGATTATCCCCGCCGGGTAGCCATCGCACCGTTCGCCTCGCTCGCCAAGGAAGACATCCAGCAGACCGTATCCGTTCTCCCGCGCCTGTTGTCGTCGCGCCTGATGGCGCTGGCAGGCGCCGAGGTGACGCTCCTGCCCGCGGGTGAAAAGTCCGCGGCGGCTTCCGCGAGGGAAGCG
>DATBLU010000102.1:0-5296 GCA_036555205.1 Candidatus Deferrimicrobiaceae bacterium | reverse complement strand
AGGCGGGGATGCGGCCGTGAACGCGGGGATACTCAAGGGTATCCTTTCGGGGGCGAAGGGACCGGGACGCCAGGCCACGGTGCTGAACGCGGCGTTCGCCATCGTCGCGGGCGGGAAGGCGGAAGACGTCAGGGAGGGGATCGAGGCGGCGGCCAGGTCGATCGACTCGGGGGCGGCGATGTCGCGCCTCAAGGCGTTTCTCGCGGTCCTCGGGGCCGGGACTGCGTAAGGCGCAAAGATGGATTCGCATCTCGAAAGAATCGTCTCCGGCGTACGGGAGGAGCTGCAAAAGAGGAAAGGGGCCGCTCCGTTCGGCGAAGTCTCGGAACGCGCCGCGAGAACCATCAGGCGGCGGGACATCCGGGAGCGGCTTAAGGAAGGGCCGGGAGTCATCGCGGAGATCAAGCGGGCTTCCCCTTCCAGGGGATGGATCAGCAGGGACCTCGACGCGGCGCAAATCGCGCGGGCGTATGCGCGGGCGGGCGCATGCGCGGTCTCCGTGCTTACGGAGGGCCGTTTCTTCGGGGGCTCGCTCGCGGACCTGTCTTCCGCCAGCGAGGCGATCGGTAACGTCCCGGCATTGCGCAAGGACTTCATCCTGGACGAATACATGATCGCGGAGTCCCGGGCGCACGGGGCCGACATTGTCCTGCTGATAGTCGCCGTGCTGGGAAAGGAAACCGGCGGGATGATCCGGGCGGCCGCGGAATTCGGGCTGGAGGCGCTCGTGGAGGTGCACGACGAGGAGGAGATGGAGATCGCCGCCGGGGCGGGCGCCGCGATCATCGGGATCAACAACCGCGACCTTTCGACTCTGCGTGTGGATCTCGAGACTTCGCGCCGGCTGCTGCCCCTGGCGCCCGTGAGCGCGTTGAAGATCGTTGAGAGCGGCATATCGTCCCCCGACGAAGTGCGGCGGTTCCATGCGATGGGAGCGGACGCTTTCCTGGTCGGGGAGGCCCTGGTCAGGGCCGGCGACCCCGGTGAATCGTTGAGGGCCATTTTAGGAAAATCCAGCCGACATACGGCGTGAAAAGGAGCGTTGCGATGGAAACGAAGTACATTCTGAAGGACTCGGAAATTCCGAAAGCCTGGTACAACATCATGGCCGACATGCCCAATCCGCCGGCGCCGGTGCTGCACCCCGGGACCGGAAAACCGGTTACCCCGGACGATCTCGCGCCTCTCTTCCCGATGTCGCTCATCGAGCAGGAGGTCGCTTCGCAGCGTTTCATCCCTATTCCGGAGGAGGTCAGGAAGATCTACGCGTTGTGGCGGCCCGCCCCGATGTACCGGGCGACGAGGCTCGAGGCGGCCTTGGGCACCAAGTCGCGTATCTACTACAAGTACGAAGGCGTGAGCCCGGCGGGGAGCCACAAGCCGAACACCTCCATTCCCCAGGCCTTCTACAACAAGATGGCCGGCAGGAAACGGATCGCGACCGAGACGGGAGCGGGCCAATGGGGTTCGGCGCTCGCGCTGGGGGCTTCGTTTTTCGGCCTGGAGGCGAAGGTCTACATGGTCAAGGTAAGCTACCGCCAGAAGCCGTACCGTCGAATGCTGATGGAGGCTTACGGGGCGTCCGTGGTCCCTTCCCCGAGCCAGGACACCAACAGCGGAAGGCAGATCCTGGCCGGGGATCCTGAATCGCCCGGCTCGCTCGGCATCGCCATCAGCGAGGCCGTGGAGGACGCGGCGACGAGGCAGGACACGAGCTACGCGCTAGGGTCCGTGCTGAACCACGTGCTGCTGCACCAGACCGTGATCGGGCTGGAGTGCCAGGAGCAGATGAAGATGGCGAACGACTACCCGGACGTGGTCATAGGCTGCTGCGGCGGAGGGAGCAACCTCGCCGGCATAGGGTTCCCGTTCCTGAGGGACAAGATAGCCGGCTCGAAGAATCCGCGCGTCATCGCCGTTGAGCCGGCGTCCTGCCCCACGCTTACCAAGGGCGTGTACGCCTACGATTTCGGCGACACGGCCCGGCTTACCCCGCTGGTCAAGATGTACACTCTCGGGCACGACTTCGTCCCCGCCGGGATCCACGCGGGGGGGCTCCGGTACCACGGCGATTCGCCCCTGGTAAGCCAGCTCTACCACGAGGGGCTGATCGAGGCGCAGTCCTATCCCCAGACGGTCGTTTTCAAGAGCGCGCTCGTCTTCGCCAGGTCGGAGGGGATCCTTCCGGCGCCGGAATCGTCGCACGCCATCCACAGCGCGATCGTGGAAGCCAAAAAGGCGGACGAGGAGGGCAAAAAGAAGTCCATTCTTTTCAACCTGAGCGGACACGGGTTCTTCGACCTTGCCGCGTACGACGATTTCCTTGCGGGAAGGCTGGTCGACCACGAGCATCCGGGAAGCGAGATCAAGGAAGCGCTCGGGCGGCTTCCCAAGGTGGGGGCGTAAGGTTTTCTCATAATGTTCAGGATAAAGATCTGCGGAATAACGTCCGCGGAGGATGCGGCGATGGCCGCTTCGTTCGGGGCGGACGCGATCGGGATCAATTTCTACAAGGGATCCCGGCGCTACGTTCCGGCGTCCGAGGCTGCGCCGATAGTCGCGGCGGTCAAGGGAAAAGCCGTTCCGGTGGCGGTCTTCGTCAACGAGCTTCCGGAGGCCGTCGAGGAGGTATGCAGAAGGCTCCGCATCGAGGTGGTCCAGCTTTCCGGCCACGAGCCGCCCGCAGTCGCCATGCGGCTTAAATTTAAACGGATCAAGGCGGTGCACGTCAGGGACGGCTCGGAGCTGGCATCGTACGCCAAGTACCCGTGCGAGGCGTTTCTGCTGGATGCAGCCGTCCCGGGGGAATACGGCGGGACCGGGAAAGCCTTGGACTGGGAAAAGATCGGGCGCATGGCCCCCGGAAAACCGTGGATCCTCGCGGGCGGCCTGACGGCCGGCAATGTCGCCGCCGCCATCCGCGCGGCCCGCCCGAATGCGGTAGACGTCGCCAGCGGCGTGGAGACCGTCCCGGGGAGAAAAGATCCGCTGAAAGTAAAGTCTTTCATTAACAACGCAAAAGAAGGGTTCGATATTGCAGGCATATCTAAAGTATAAATGGCCGGACAGGCTGGGGCACTTCGGTCCCTTCGGCGGCCGATACGTCGCGGAAACGCTCATGACGGCCCTGGTCGACCTGGAGGAGGCGTACCGGAAGGCATCCCGCGACCGCCGGTTCGCCGCGGAGCTGGCGGGGCTCCTGCGCAATTACGCAGGCCGTCCGACTCCTTTGTACTTCGCAAGCCGGCTGACAGAGAAAGCGGGCGGCGCGAGGATATTCCTCAAGCGGGAGGACCTCGCCCACACAGGCTCCCACAAGATCAACAACACGCTTGGACAGGGCCTTCTCGCGATGCGCATGGGCAAGCGAAGGATCATCGCCGAGACGGGGGCCGGGCAGCACGGAGTCGCGACCGCAACCGTCTGCGCCAAGATGGGCGTTTCATGCGCGGTGTACATGGGCTCGGAGGACGTGCGCCGCCAGGAGCTGAACGTGTTCCGGATGCGCCTGCTGGGCGCGGAAGTGATACCGGTCGAGTCGGGGAGCAAAACGCTCAAGGACGCCATGAACGAGGCGCTCAGGGACTGGGTGACCAACGTGCGGACCACGCACTACCTGATCGGATCCACCGCGGGGCCGCACCCGTACCCGATGATGGTCCGCGACTTCCAGACCGTGATCGGAAGGGAAGCGACGCGGCAGTTCCGGGAGCAGGCGGGAGGGCTCCCGTCCGCCGTGGTCGCATGCGTCGGCGGCGGGAGCAACGCGATGGGAATTTTCACGCCGTTCATTCCCAGGAAAAAGGTCCGCCTGGTGGGCGTCGAAGCCGCTGGATTCGGACTTTCGACCGGCAGGCACGGCGCCACGCTGTGCAGGGGGCGGATAGGCGTGCTGCACGGCAGCAAGTCCTTCGTGATACAGGACGGGGACGGCCAGATACGCGAAGCGCACTCGATTTCCGCCGGACTGGATTACCCGGGAGTGGGACCGGAACACGCCTTGCTCAAAACCACCGGACGCGCAGAGTACGTGGCCGTTACGGACGAGCAGGCGCTGGAGGGATTCGATCTCCTGTCGCGATGGGAAGGGATTCTTCCCGCCCTGGAATCTTCGCACGCGGTCGCATACGGGTTCCGCCTCGCGCGCCGGATGCGGCGTTCCCAGTCGATCATAATCAACCTTTCCGGGAGGGGGGACAAGGACATCGACATAGTCGCCGGCAGGCTGGGAGGGATACGTGTCGCGCATTGAGGGGGCATTCGCCTCCCTGAAGGAGCGCGGTGAGAAGGGCCTGGTCGTGTACCTGACGGCCGGAGACCCGGACGCGCGCGCCTCGCTTTCCTACATGCGCGCAGCCGCCGACGCCGGGGCGGACATCCTCGAGGTGGGGATCCCGTTCTCCGACCCGATGGCCGACGGCCCCACCATCCAGGCGGCCGCCCGCAGGGCCCTGGATGCGGGCATGACGACCGCGCGCGCCCTCTCCCTGATTTCCGGGTTTCGAAGGACGCATTCCACCATTCCGCTGGTGGTTTTCGGGTATTACAACCCGTTCTTCCGGTATGGAGCGGGCCGGTTCTGCCGGGACGCGCGCAGCGCCGGAGCGGACGGCGTCCTCGTCGTGGACCTGCCTTGCGAGGAATCGGGCGAGATGCTGCCCGAGATCCGGCGGGCGGGATTGGACTGGATCCCCCTCGTTTCCCCGACTAGCGGCCCGGAGCGGATCCGAAGGGCAGTCGCATTGGGATCCGGATTCCTGTACCTTATATCGGTGACAGGCATAACCGGGGTGCGGAAAACGCTTCCCGGGGGTATCGCCGCATGGGCGAGAACGGTGAAGGGTAAGACCGACCTTCCCGTAGCGGTGGGGTTCGGAATCTCATCGCCCGGAATGGCAAGGGCCGCGGCGCGGACCGCCGACGCCGCGGTTGTCGGCAGCGCCTGCGTGAAGGTGGTCGAGGCGCACGGCGCGTCACGGACCGGGCCGGGCGCGCTCAGGCGGTTCGTGCGTTCCCTCAAAAACGAATTGAGGTGACCGAAGATGCCCATCCGGCTGTTCCGCAGGAAGGACGAAGGGGAAAAGAAGATCAAGATCCCGGAAGGGATGTGGATCAAGTGCGACGCCTGCCTCGAGATCATCTACAAGCCCGAGGTCGAGCGGAACCTGAACGTCTGCCCCAAGTGCAACTACCATTTCCGCATCCCGGCGATGGAGCGGATCCGCGCGGTGACCGACGAGGGTACCTTCCAGGAATTCGGAGAGGATCTCGAGTCGGTGGACATGCTTTCCTTTAC
>DATBLU010000078.1:0-5692 GCA_036555205.1 Candidatus Deferrimicrobiaceae bacterium | reverse complement strand
GAAGACCATACTGCTCGCGGAGAGGACGATCCCCGACAGATGGAGGTACGCGGGCGGCGGCGATGGCATAGCCAAGGGGCCGTTCCGGCTGTTCCGGTTCGGGGCGAAAGGCTAGGCGCCGCGATGACCTTCTCGTCGCTCATTTTGATCGAATGGAAGATAGCCCCCCGTGCGATGTTGCGGGAGACGGCAGGCAGGTTCATTCTCCTCCTCTCGCTCGGTTCGTTCCTGTTGTGCCTACTTCTTTCCGGAGGCATGAACAGGCTTCTCTCCGGGCAATGGACCGTCACAGCCATCCTGCGGGCGTCCGTCCCGGCGGCGGAGGGTGAGGGAATCGCGAAGAAGGCCGCGGGGCTTCCGGGCGTGCGCTCCGCCGCGTACAAGGACCCCGAGGCGGCCTGGAACGAGTTCCTCGCCGCCTACCCGGGGCTGGAGTCTCTTCGGGGGGGTGCGGGTGGCAATCCGCTGCCGGGCCACGTGGAAATCCGGATGCGCCCCGACCGATTCACGGAAGCCGACATCAGGGCAGTGGAGGCGGCATTGCGCCCTCTGCCGCACGTGGAAAAGATCCTGTACGGAGGAGAGGCGCTTGCCGGCTTGCTCAGGATCAGGGAGTGGGTGAACGCCTTCTTCTGGGCGGGGTTCGCCCTCCTTTGCGGCGTGACCTTCCTGATCTTCGTTTTGCAGGAAAAGGCCAGGTGCCTGTCGCTGGCGGCGGACTTCGAATTCCTGAGGGAGAGGGGCGTCCCGGCTCGAACCCTCTCGATTTCCAGGGCTTCGGCCGCCGTGCTGACGGGGTTCCTCCTCGCAATGGCCGCCACGGGCGCTTCGGCGCTGCTGCTGTTCCTCCTTGAGTCCCGCCTGCCGCTTCTTGTAAGGGTGATAGGCCCTGCGGCGGAAATCCTGACGCCTTCGGTCTTCATTCCGCTCGCCATGTTCCTTTTCTCGGCGGCGATCGCTTCCGGCGCGGCCTCCTCGCTGCATTGGAGCGCGGTGCAGTCCCCCCGTAAATGACGTTTCCCGGGCGGCTCGCGTTGATCGCTGCCTGCCTCGCGGCGTGCCTGGCATCGGTTCCGGCCGCGCGGGCCGCCGATTCCGTGTCCAAGCTCCGGAAGGAGAAGGCGCGCCTGACCGAGATGAAGCACAAGGCCGAGAAGGCGGCGGCGGAGCTTGCCGAAACCATCCGCAGGGAGAAATCGACCCGAAGCAAGGTGGACGATCTCCAGGCAAAGCTTGCCAGGCAGCGCAGGTCGATAGCCCGCATCGACAAGCGGCTGCTGGCGCTCGGCGGGCAGGTGGACAGGGCGGAGCGGGATGTCCGCGCTCTCGAGGAGGAGCGGGGCAGATCGCAGCGCGGGCTGTCGGCTGCGACCGCCGGTGTATTCGCCGGCGAACTGGAAAGGCCGGGAGCCCTGTCCTTGACCGCGTCCTCCGAACGGCGGCGGTACTTCGCCCGCCGCGTCCTGGCGAACGAGCTGGCAAGGTACGGCCGCCTGACCGCCGACAAGGAGGAGAAGGAGAGGATACTTTCCGGCATCGAGCGCAAGGTCGAGGACTCCGAGCGGCGGATGGCGGCGCAGAAGAAGGTGAGCGAGAAGCTTGCATCCCGGCAGGAGGCCGAGCGCCAGAGGCTGTCGGAGATAGAGAAGAAGAAAAAGGAGAAGGCCCGGGAGCTTCGGGCCCTTCGCGCGCGCATCGGCAGGATGGAAGCCCTGGTTTCCAGGATCGAGCGTCAGGTGCGGCGCAGCGAACCGCGCAAGCAGGGGCCCAGCCGGTTTTCCGGCGTCCCGGGAGGTCTTGTCGCCCCGCTGGAAGGGAAGGTCGTAGGCCGGTTCGGGAAGCAGCTGGACCCCGTATTCGACGTGGTCGTGGAGAACAGGGGTGTGGAAATAGAGGCGGAGTCCGGCGCCGCCATCCGCGCCGTCGGCGGCGGGGAGGTTGTCTTCGCGGGGGGGGTGTCGGGCTTCGGGAAGGTGTTGATAATCCAGCACGGGAGCGGGCTTTTCTCGGTGTATGGAAAGGCCGAGACGTTTTCGGTCGGCCAGGGACGCAAAGTCATGGCCGGAGAGCCGGTAGGGAAACTGCCCGCCAACCCGGGCGGGAAATCGGTGCTATACTTGGAACTCAGGGCTGCGGGGACCGCCATTGACCCGGCGACGTTGATCCACTTTTCCCGTTGACTCGTCACGCATTGACCGGAATCGCCGGAGGAGGAGCGAAATGAAGGGAAGGAAATGGTTGGGCCCCGCGATCTTCGTCGTCATTTTCTTCGCGGGATTCATCTCGGGAGACATCACGGCATCGCGGCACGCTGCCCAGGCCAACGTGGCGTTCGGGAAGCTGAAGGCGTTCGGGGACGTCCTCTCCACCGTGCAGGGAAGCTACGTGGAGGAGCCCAACGTCGACGAGCTCGTCAACGGCGCGATCAAGGGGATGCTGCAGACCCTTGACCCGCACAGCTCGTATCTGACGCCGGAAATGCTGAAACAGGTGGAAGTCGAGACCAAGGGCAGCTTCGGGGGGCTTGGGATCGAGATAGGCGTCAAGGACGGCGTCCTGACGGTAATCTCTCCGATAGACGACACGCCCGCATTCCGCGCCGGGCTCCAGGCGGGAGACAAGATCATCCGGATCGAGAACGAGCCGACGCGTGACATGAACGTCATGGACGCCGTGAAACGGCTGCGGGGCGAGCCGGGAACCAAGGTTACGATCTGGATCGCGCGCTCGGGTTTGTCCGAGCTGCGCTCCTTCACGATCACAAGGGCCATCATCAAGATAAAGAGCGTCAAGTCGAAGGCGATGGGCGACGGGATCGGGTACATCAAGCTGACCCAGTTCCAGCAGGACACCGACGGCGATCTTGAAAAGGCGCTTCAGGCGTTTACGGGGGAGAAGGGAGGCCTGAAAGGGCTTGTGCTGGACCTGAGAAACAACCCGGGCGGGCTCCTGGACCAGGCGGTAAAGGTGTCCGACAGGTTCATCGAATCGGGCCTGATAGTCTACACGGACGGACGGATCGAAAACCAGAAGTTCAAGTACTTCGCGCATAAAAACGGAACATATATGGGTTTCCCGATGGTCGTGCTCGTTAACGCCGGGTCCGCCTCCGCGTCGGAGATAGTGGCGGGGGCCCTTCAGGACCACGGGCGCGCGATCCTCCTGGGGACGCAGACGTTCGGCAAGGGCTCGGTGCAGACCATCATACCGATGGAGGACGGATCCGCGATCCGGCTTACGACGGCGCGCTATTTCACTCCGAACGGACGGTCAATCCAGGCGAAGGGGATCGAGCCCGACCTCGTCCTGGGCGACGGCAAGGAAAGCCCCGAGGGCCACCCGGTGCCTCTCCGCGAGAGGGACATCGAGCGGCATTTGAGGGGGGAGGAAGAAGGGAAGGAACCCCCGGCCCCGGGAAAGACGGTACCGCCGCCTTCGAAAGAGAAGAAGGAGGAGCCGTCGGGAAAGAAGAACGGGGACAAGGACGCGGCCTCGAAGGAAGACGCCAAGGATCCCCAGCTCGAGCGGGCGGTGGAGCTCCTTAAAGGGTGGGAGATCTTCAAGCTTCGGTACATAGACAAGGGCAAGGCTTCCTGAAGGTTTCCGCAGCAAGGGGAAAATGAGGAAAGGGCCGGCAGGGAGCGGGGAAGGCCGCGGACGTACGCGGAGGCTGGGGATTTTGATGTTCGGAGCGTTCCTCGCCGGCCTCCTGGTCGTTGGCGTGGCGTTCCTGTTGCCCGGCGGGGGAAACGCCCCGTCTCCTCCCCTCGCTCCGCAGCTCCCGGCTCAGACGCCGCAGGCCCAGCCGGCGCAGGCGATGCCTCAAGCCCCGTCCCGGCCGCTCCCGCGTTTGGCAATAGTCGTGGACGACCTCGGCTATGAACCTTCGCGTGACGCGGAATGGCTGAAACTCCCCGCCAGATTGACCGTGGCGGTCATCCCCTTCGGTCCCTCTTCCCGCAAAGTGGCTGAGTCCGCCCGGGCGCGCGGGTGGGGTGTCATCCTGCACGTGCCCATGGAGCCTGAATCCGCCGCGACCGACCGGACCGAGCGCTTCAGGATCCGCCGCGGCATGACCGCGGAGGAGATGGAATCGCTGTTGACCCGCATGACCGAGGAACTTCCCCAGGCGACGGGCGCAAGCAACCACATGGGCTCCGCGGTCACCTCGGACCCGGATGCTATGGCGACGTACGCGTCAGTCCTCGGTAAAAAGGGGCTTTATCTTCTGGACAGCGTTACGACGCCGAAGTCCGTGGCGCCGGAGGCGGCCCGGCGGGCAGGCATTCCTTCCGCCAGGAGGGACGTCTTTCTCGATGCCGACATGACCCCGGCGGATATGATTCGCCAGTGGGAGCGGGCGTTGTCGATCGCAAGGGAGAAGGGAGCCGCTGTCCTGATCTGCCACGGCAGGCCGGAAACCCTGCGAATGATGGCGGAGCTTATTCCGCGTCTCAAGAACGAGAATGTGCAGGCGGTAACCATGGACGAGCTCCTGACCGGGGCGGGGACGCAAGGGTGAGCTGAGGCTGACATGGCTGACGGAGATCTTTTCGGCCCGGCGCGCGGCGCGCGGAGCGGGGTCCTCAGCGTAACGGAGCTGACGGCGCGCATCAAGGCATGCCTTGAGGGCGGATTCAGATCCGTCAGCGTCGAGGGGGAAGTTTCCAATTACAAGCATTACCCTTCCGGGCACCGGTACTTTTCGCTCAAGGACGAGGGCGCGCAGGTCCGGGTGGTGCTTTTCCGCGGAAGGGACCGGTTCATCTTCGGGGAGATACGGGACGGGCAGACGGTCATAGTTTCGGGATCCCTCGGCGTCTACGAGAAAAAGGGGGAGTACCAGATCTACGCCCAGTCGGCGGAGGTCCGAGGACTGGGAAGCCTGCTCCTGGAACTGGAAAAGCGAAAAGCGCGGCTCGCCGCCGAAGGGCTTTTCGATCCGGAAAGGAAGCGGGAGCTTCCACCCTTCCCGGCGCGCATCGGAATCGTTACCTCGCGTCAGGGCGCGGCGCTTCGGGACATGATCCGCGTCGCCAGGAGCCGGTGGCCTGCGGTCGGAATCACTCTGGCCCCGGCGCAGGTGCAGGGGGAGGGCGCGGCCCAGGACATAGCCGCTGCGCTGTCGGCGATTGCCGCGCACGGCCGGGTCGATCTGGTCATTGTAGGCCGCGGCGGCGGGTCCATCGAGGACCTGTGGGCGTTCAACGAGGAGGCGGTGGTGCGGGCGATAGCATCCTCCCCGGTCCCGACTATCAGCGCGGTGGGGCACGAGACCGATTTCACTCTCTCCGACCTCGCCGCAGACTTCCGGGCGCCCACTCCGACCGCGGCCGCGCAGATGGCCGTTCCGGACTGCGCGGAGGCCGCGGAGCGCGTGGCTGGGCTTGTCCTGCGGGCACGGCGCGCGGAGCGCCATCACCGTCAGACGCTTCGCAGGGAATATCGGATAACGGCCGGTGCCCTCGCCGATCCGAGGCCGCTCGTGCAGTCCCGCCGGTATGCCCTCGCGAAGGCGACGGACGCGCTGGCGGAGAGGATGCAGGAATTCGCCCGCAGGTCGCGCGTGCGGGTTTCGGAACTGGATACCGCTCTGCGCCTTCGCTCGCCCTCCGCATGGGTTTCCGGGAAGCGCGGGAATGTCGCGCTTCTGCTGGAGCGCGCGACGCGGAGGATGGATGCCGGGCGGCAG
>DATBLU010000047.1:0-2771 GCA_036555205.1 Candidatus Deferrimicrobiaceae bacterium | reverse complement strand
GAATATACGATGGCGCCAAAATCTCACAGGGGGTATCACGCATGAGGAAGCTGGCAGCCTTGATCGCAGTTGCAGTGGCAGTGGTCTTCTTCACCGGCGCCGTTATGGCGGCGCCCCCCGACAAGATGGTTCTCAAGGGAGCGTCGAGCACCAAGGGCCCGGTCGCCTACAACCACAAGGCGCACGCCGAAAAAGTAAAGGATTGCAAGACGTGCCACCACAAGGACGCCGCCGGCAAGGAGCAGAGCTGCAGCAAGTGCCACGGCGCCAAGACCGACGGCAAGAAGCTGTCCGGCAAGGAAGCTTTCCACCAGCAGTGCAAGGATTGCCATAAGAAGGAGGCCAAGGGCCCGCAGAAGTGCGACGGCTGCCACGCGAAGAAGTAGGCGCCCCGCGTCGGCGGGGGACACTCCTCAACGAAAAACTCGATATAGGGGTGTCCCCCTAGAGGGCATCCCCCTAAAAACAGAAGCCCGGCGGCTCTCCAGCCGCCGGGCTTTTTGCGTATGGGGTCATCCCCGCTCTCGCTCTACCGGGCAGGGACCGGCGGAGCGGCCGCAGGAGGGGGGGCGAAGTGAGGTAAAGCGCAGCCGTGCGGGTTCACCGCACGGCGAGCCACGAACGGAGTCCCCCCTCCGAGGCAGCGAAGCCGAGCAGGGTAGGCGCAGCGCCTTCCGCTCTGTGCGCGCTCGGCACGAGCTTGCAGCGAAGCCGAACAGGGTCGGCGCAGCGGCTTCCGCGACCGGCGTCTTGTGTCTCCGGCGGGGGGCCTGACGTGACCTTCCCGAGGCCGGAGTACATGCGGATGGCGCTTGCGCTCGCCCGCAAGGGCGTCGGGCGGACCTCGCCGAATCCGGCCGTGGGGGCTGTCCTTGTCCGGGGCCGGAAGGTGGTCGGCCGCGGCTACCACAGAGCCGCCGGGCTGCCCCATGCCGAAGTGGAGGCGATCCGGGACGCCGGGCGCGCGGCGAGAGGAGCCGACCTGTACGTGACGCTGGAGCCGTGCTGCACCGCAGGGCGCACCGGCCCGTGCACCGAGGCCGTGCTGTCGGCGGGGATACGGCGGGTAGCGGCCGCGATGAAGGATCCCAACCCGGCGGTATCCGGGAAGGGTCTGTCGGCTTTAAGGAAAGCGGGGCTCGACGTGGACTCCGGCCTCCTCGAGGAAACGGCGATGGGCCTGAACCGCGCCTATTGCCGGTGGGTGGTATCGGGAAAGCCGTACGTGACGCTGAAGCTCGCCATGTCCCTGGACGGCCAGATCGCCGCGTCCACGGGAGCGTCCAGGTGGATAAGCGGCGAGGAGTCGCGCAGGATCGTCCACCGAATGCGGTCCGAGTCCGACGCCGTCCTGGTCGGGGGCGGGACGTTGCGCAAGGACGACCCGCTGCTCTCTTCCCGCATCCGCGGAGGCAGGGACCCATTAAGGATCGCGGTGACTTCGCGCCTGTCGGGGATTTCCGATCTTCGGATTTTCCGCGGGGGAAAGGGAAGGGTTCTTTTCGTCTGCCCGCGGGGCGCATCGGGCCGCTTCTCGGACCGGGTGGCATCCCTCGGGGGGAGGGTGCTGGAGCTGCCGTCGAGGGATGGCCGCATCTCCGCATCCGTTCTGCTTCGGGCATTGGGCAGGGAGGGCGTGACGTCGCTCCTTGTCGAGGGAGGCGGGCGCGTCGCGGGGTGGCTGGTCGAGGAAGGGGCCGTCGACCGTTTCGTTTTCTTCATCGCCCCCCGGCTTCTGGGGGAAGGGACGAGGGCGATAGCGGGGTTTCGTCCGCCTACGGTCGAAGCGGGGAGGAAACTGGAGATCAGGGACGTCCGCCGGGCGGGGGAGGACATCGTGGTGACGGCGGAGGCGCTTCAGGAGCACGGGGGGTAAATGTTTACGGGCATCGTGGAGGACGTGGGGAAGGTGGCGTCATTCGCGCCCGGAGCCAAGGGCGCGGCGCTTGAAGTGTCGACGGGGCTGCCGATGGAGGAGCTGAGGGCGGGCGATTCCATATCGGTTTCCGGAGCCTGCCTCACGGTAACCGGGAAGGCGGCGGGGCGGTTCCGGGCGGACGTCTCCGCGGAAACGCTGGATCGGACCAATTTCCGCTCGCTTTCGCCGGGGAAGCCCGTGAACCTGGAGAGGGCGATGGCCGCCTCCGGGCGGCTGGACGGCCACCTGGTGTACGGCCACGTCGACGGCACGGGAACGGTCCGCGAAATCCGGCCCGCGGGGGATTCGCGGGTATTCCATATACGGGCCGATATCACTATAATGAAATACGTCGTTTTCAAGGGAGCCGTGGCCGTGGACGGCGTCAGCCTCACGGTAAGCGCGGTCCATCCGGACGGTTTCGAGGTGACTCTGATTCCGTTTACCCTGGATAGGACCACCTTTGGCGGCATGCGGCCGGGGGACAGGGTAAACGTGGAAACGGACATAGTCGGCAAATACGTGCTGCGGTTCCTGGAACGCGGGGAACCGGGTATCTCCAGGGATTTTCTCAAAAAACACGGAATTGCGTGAAAAGGTCGTCCAGATGCCGCTTGCCAGGATAGAGGACGCGCTCGAGGACATACGCGCGGGTAAGATGGTGATCCTCGTCGACGACGAGGACCGCGAGAACGAAGGGGATCTGACGATTGCGGCCGACCACGTTTCGCCGGACGCCATCAACTTCATGGTCCGGTACGGCCGGGGGCTCGTCTGCCTGAGCATGACGGAAGAGCGGGCGCGCCAGCTCCAGCTCCCGCCGATGGTGCACGACAATTCCTCTCCCTTCGGG
>DATBLU010000008.1:0-22286 GCA_036555205.1 Candidatus Deferrimicrobiaceae bacterium | reverse complement strand
AAGCAGACCGGGACGCTGCTCGTCGACGAGGACTTCGTCAAGGACATCCCGCAGGGCGGCTTCAAGGTGATAAAGCTCCCCATCATCCGCACGGCCTCGGAGGAGATAGGCAAGGCTTTCGTCGCCAACATCGTCGCCATCGGGGCGATCGCGGCGATCACCGGCCAGGTGACATACGAGGCGGTTGAGAAGGCCGTCCTCTCGCGCGTGCCGAAGGGCACCGAGGACCTCAACAAGAAGGCGCTGCTTGCGGGGTACGAGCTGGCCAAGGCGCGGATGAACTAGTGCGTTCCGCGGGGGCGAACATTCAGCGCACCCTTTCGATCGTCAAGCCTGACGGCGTGAAAAAGGGGGTCGTGGGCGAGGTGATCCGCCGGTTCGAGAAGGAAGGCATACGGATCGCCGCGATGAAGATGCTCCATCTCACGAAGAAGCAGGCGGAGGGATTCTATGCCGTCCATCGGGAGCGGCCGTTCTTCGCCTCGCTCACCGACTTCATGTCCTCGGGCCCCATCGTGGTGATGGTGCTGGAGGGAAGGGACGTGATTTCAAGGAACCGGACGATCATGGGCGCGACCGATCCCGGGAAGGCCGACAAGGGGACCATCCGCGCGGACTTCGCGGGCAGCATAGAGCAGAACATCGTGCACGGCTCCGACGCACCCGAAACCGCGGCAACTGAAATACGTTATTTTTTCAGCGATATGGAGATTGTAACGTAAGGTGTAACATGAACTTTAAGGAAAAGAACCCCGGCCTGCCGGCAAGCGGCGCGCCGGGGTTTTCGTTTCCGGCAATTGGTAAAATGGAAGCCATGAGCGCTGATCGAACCGACCTGAAGGGAATGACGTTGGCGGAGCTCGAGGAGTTTTTTTCCCGCTGGGGAAAGGAGCGTTACCGGGCGCGGCAGGTTTCCGGTTGGATGTACCGGCGGTCAGCCGAGGATTTTTCGGCCATGACGGACCTGTCGAAGGATTTCCGCGAACAGCTTTCGAGGGATTGCCGCATATCAGCGCCCCCGGCTGAACGGTTGGAGGTCTCTTCGGACGGGACGGAGAAGTACATGTTCCGCCTCGAGGACGGGGAGACGGTCGAAAGCGTTCTCATTCCCGATGAGGACCGCAGGACCCTGTGCATCTCCTCCCAGGTCGGGTGCGTCCTCAAGTGCGTTTTCTGCGCGACCGGCGCCGCGGGATTCCGAAGGAACATGACGTCCGCCGAAATCGTCCACCAGGTCTGCTTCGCGGCGAAGCGCCTCTCGCAAAAGGGAGAGCGGCTGACCAACGTCGTCTTCATGGGAATGGGGGAGCCGCTGGAAAATCCCCGCGAAGTCTCGCGGGCGGTCTCGATCCTCCTGTCGCAGTTCGGGTTCGGCCTGTCGGGCAAGCGCGTGACGGTCTCCACGGCCGGGGTGGTCCCGGCGATGCTGGCGATGGCGAAGGAGTTCCCCGTGAGCTTCGCCGTGTCCGTCAATGCGCCCAATGACGTGCTCCGGTCGAGGCTGATGCCGATAAACAGGAAATACCCGCTCAAGGACCTGGTCGCCGCGATGAAAGCGATCCCGCTGCAAAGCGGCCGGAAGGTTACGGCGGAGTACGTGCTGCTCGCAGGGATAAACGATTCGGAAAAGGACGCCGGCGACCTCGCGCGCATTCTCAAGGGAGCTCGGGTCAAGGTAAACCTGATCCCATACAATGCGCACGAGTACGGCGAATTCGCTTCTCCGTCCCGGGAGACGGCGGACCGGTTCCGGGAAGTCCTGATCGAGGGCGGGATCCAGGCGATCACGCGGGAACGCCGCGGGGCCGACATACGCGCGGCCTGCGGGCAGCTTGCGCGGCGCGTCCCGCTAAATAGGCCTTGAGCCACGGGATGGTTCTTCCTATATTGTGTAGGCCGGAATATTCAAGTCGGAAGGTGGACATGGGGGATATACTCGGCGTCATCGGGGGGTCCGGCCTGTACGGCATGGAGGGGCTCGCGAACGTACGCACCGTTTCCGTCAAGACCCCCTTCGGGGATCCTTCGGATTCCATAGTGGTGGGGGAACTGGAGGGGAGGACGCTGGCGTTCCTGCCCCGCCACGGCAGGGGCCACCGGATGCTTCCCTCGCAGATAAATTATCGCGCGAACCTGTACGCTCTCAAGAAAATCGGGGTAAAGTGGGTCTTGTCCATCTCTGCCGTGGGGAGCATGAAGGAGGAGATCCGGCCGGGCGATATCGTCGTGGTCGACCAGTTCTACGACCACACGAAGTTCCGTCCCAACACTTTTTTCGGGGACGGAATCGTCGGACATATCCCTTTCGCCGATCCCGTATGCCCGAACCTGGCCGATATCGCGTATGCGGCGGCGAAGAAAGTGGTCAGGCGGACGCACCGCGGCGGCACGTATCTCTGCATGGAGGGGCCGGCCTTCTCGACACGCGCGGAATCCAGGATATACAGGAAGTGGGGCATCGACGTGATCGGAATGACGAACATGCCCGAGGCGAAGCTCGCCCGGGAGGCCGAGCTCTGCTACGCAACCCTGGCCCTGGCAACCGATTACGACTGCTGGCACGAAACGGAGCAGGACGTTTCGATCGAATCCGTCCTCGCCATAATCCGCAAGAACGTGGAAAACTCGAAGCGGATAGTCCGCGAGGTCGCCAGGCGCATTCCGGGGAAAATATCCTGCGGGTGCGGCGAAATCCTCAAGTACGCGGTGATCACCGACCGGAAGCGGATCCCCGCGGCGAAAAGAAGGAGTCTCTCGTTGCTGATAGGAAAGTATCTATGAGGCCCCCTGCCATCCTTGCCCTGGTGGCGGCGGGGGCGTTGCTGACGATCGGATGCGCGGGGCCTTCGGCCGAGAAGAAAAAAGAGGCCTCCGCGCGAATGCAGATGGGATTGACATACCTGGAGCAGCGGAACACGCCGGCCGCCATGCGGGAGCTTACCGCCGCCTCCGAGCTCGACCCGGAGAATCCTGAGGTCGACATGTCGCTCGGTCTTGCGTACCAGTCGCGCGGCGACCTGGGCATGGCGGAGAAGTATCTCAGGAGCTCCGTGCGGAAAAAGCCGGATTACGCCGACGCGCACAACAACCTGGGGATAGTGCTCAGCCACCTCGGCCGCGGAGACGAGGCGATCCGGGAGTTCGAGGCCGCCGCATCGAACGTCCTGTACCAGACGCCGGAGATGGCGTATTACAACCTGGGCGAGGAATACCGTCGGCGGAAGGACCTCGGGAAGGCGGAGGAGATGTACCGGCGGTCGATCGCGGTGAACGAACGTTACGCGGACTCCTACATCCGGCTGGCGCACCTCCAGGGCGACCGCGGGCAATGGGCGGAGGCGGCGAGGACGCTGGAGGCATGCGTCGCGCTGACGCCCGCTTATGCCCCGGCCTGGATGGACCTCGGGAGGGTATACAGGTACATGGGCCGGAGCGGTAATGCGCTGGATGCGTTCCGGAGCGTGCTGGCCAATACTTCCGACCAGTCCTTGAGGAAGCAGGCAACCGATCACATCAATGCCCTGGAGCAGGGAACGAGGTAGCCGGCGGCGATGGGCGCTGGGGAAGCGTGGAAGAACGAGCGTGAAGCAAGGGGGATGAGCCTCGAAGAGGCATCTTCCGCGCTCCGCGTCAGCCGGAGGTATTTGAAGGACATCGAGGAGGGAAATTATTCTGGATGGCCGGAGCGGGTGTTCTCGTCCGGCTACATCCGGGCCTACGCGAAGCTTCTGTCCCAGGACCCGGAGCCGGTCCTCTCGGAATATTATAACCAGCTGGGGCAGCATACGGTCGAGCAGCCGGCGCCCCACGTAAAGCCGGAGTGGCTGGAGCGGGAGCGCCAGCGGGGCAGCCGCAGGAATACCTACGCGCTGGCCGCCGCCGTTGTGCTTCTGATCGGCATGGTCCTCGCCTGGTACGGAACCAGGACCGCCACGCGGCCCTTGCCTGTCCAGTCGCAGGCGGTTCCGGTCCCGTCTCCGGCTCCCGCGCCGGTGGACAACGCGGCGACGGCGGCGCAGCCTGGCGTGGACAACGCGGCGACGGCGGCGAAACCGGGCGTCGACAACGTGGCGGTTCAGCAGGCCGGCGCTCCGGCGGTTCCCCAAGGCTCCGTGGCATCCATCGGCGGGGTCGGGCCGGTCAAATCGCCGTACCAGCTTTTCATCGAGGCAAGCGAAATGACGTGGATGATGTACACGATGGACAACGATGCGCCCGTGGACGTCATGCTCTACCCGGGCGACAAGATCAGCATACAGGCGCGCAGCAAGATCCTTTTGAAGCTTGGGAACGCGGGCGGCGTGGTGGGAACGTTGAACGGGAAACTGCTCCCGCCCTTCGGCTCGCGGGGGCAGGTGAAAGAGATACGGCTTGGCGAATAGCGGCCGGCTTCACGGCCCGCGATCATACCGGTCGGCGCGCGCGTTCCTGGTACGGTCGGTCGACACTGGGGAGACCGACAGGAGGATTTCGTTCTTCACCGAGTCCGACGGCCTTGTCTCGACGATGGCCAAGGCGGCGCGCAGGAGCCGGAAGCGGTTCGGCGGAAGCCTCCAGAAATACTTCCTCCTGGACGTATCGTGGACCGAGGCCCCCGGGCGGATCCCGGTGCTCGAATCCGTTTCCCTCCTCGAGAGCTTCTGGGAAATCGTGACGGATTGGGAGAAGGTCCGCCATGCCGACTACCTTCTCGAACTGGCCTCGGCGGTATTCCCCCAGCCCGGTCCCAAGCCCAAGGCCTTCGGAGTGCTTCTTTCCGGGATGCGCTCCCTTGCGCATGGAGACCCGCCTCCCGCGCTGGCGAGGAAAACCGAGGCGGCATTTCTTGCCTTCGGCGGGTGGGGGCCGAACTTTTCCGCCTGCCGGCGATGCGGGCAGGCGCTGGGCGCATTGCCGGCGAAGCTCCATGCACGGTCCGTGCGATTCGTGCTTTCGGAGGGAGGGATACTGTGCGGGAACTGTCCGGGGGGGGGTACGCATATTTCCCTCGGCGCGGTGAAAACATGGAAAGCCCTTCAGGCGTCCTCGCCCGAGGTCCTCGCCAGGGTGCGTATAACGGACTCGATTTATGAGGAATTACAGTTTGTTATACCCAGATACCTCGAGTACTGCTTGGGGAAGCCGCTGCGCAGCCTGGGAAGACCTTCATCTTCCGGAACCACGTAAACCCCCTGTATTTATAGTGATTTTTCTTGACACCCCGTTCCGCCGAGTGATATGTAACCCTATCACTTTCCCAACAGGAGGGAGTTGTGCTCTTTCAGGACCTGGTCCTCGCCCTGCAACGCTTCTGGGCGGATAAAGGGTGCGTCATCCACCAGCCCTACGATATCGAAGTCGGCGCCGGCACCTTCAATCCCGCGACGTTTTTGAGAGCGCTCGGGCCCGAGCCATGGAACACTGCGTACGTCGAGCCGTCGCGCAGGCCGACTGACGGCAGGTACGGCGAGAATCCGAACCGCCTGCAGCACTACTACCAGTACCAGGTCATAATGAAGCCCTGCCCGTACGACTACGTGGAACTTTACCTGGACTCCCTGAGGGCGGTCGGCATCGACCCCCTGAAGCACGATATCCGGTTCGTCGAGGACGACTGGGAGTCCCCGACCCTGGGCGCGTGGGGGCTGGGGTGGGAGGTGTGGCTGGACGGCATGGAGATCACGCAGTTCACCTATTTCCAGCAGTGCGGCGGGATCGACCTGAAGCCGGTGTCAGGCGAGATAACGTACGGGATCGAGCGGATAGCGATGTACCTGCAGAACGTGGAGAACGTGTTCGACCTTAAGTGGGTGGGGAATGTAACCTACGGCGACGTCCACCACAGGGGGGAGGTGGAGTTCTCGAAGTACAACTTCGAGGCGGCCGACATCCCCATGCTGTTTTCGCTGTTCACCATGTACGAGAAGGAGTGTCTCCAGCTTATCGACAAGAAGCTGATCCTCCCTGCGTACGATTACTGCCTCAAGTGTTCCCACACGTTCAACATGCTTGACGCCCGCGGTGCCATATCAGTGACCGAGCGCACATCCTACATCGGCAGGGTCCGCAACCTTGCCAGGCTTTGCGCGGAAGGGTACCTGAAGTCACGGGAGGAGATGGGCTTCCCCCTCATGAAGAGGTTCACCGCCTGACATTCCGCATTTAAGAAGAGGGAATATGGAACGCGACTACCTGCTTGAAATCGGATGCGAGGAGATCCCGGCGGGGTTCGTCGGCCCGGCGCTGTGGTACGGGGGGCAGCAGTTCGACGAAGTCCTGAAGAAAGCGAGGCTTACCTTCGACCGGGTGGACATCTACGGAACCCCGCGAAGGCTCGCCTACGTCGTGAGGAAACTGAAGGACCGGCAGGAGGCCTCGGAGGAGAAGGTCCTGGGGCCGCCGAAAAGCGTCGCCTACGACAAGGAAGGGAAACCCACCAAGGCTGCCCTCGGTTTCGCCAAGGCCCAGGGCGTGGACGTATCAGCCCTTGCGATTTTCGCCACGGACCGCGGGGATTACCTGGGCATGGTCAGGAAGCAGGCGGCCAGGCCGATCAGCGAGGTGCTTCCGGAGCTGGTTTCCTCATGGGTCCCCACGATCCCCTTCAAGAAGTCCATGCGGTGGGCCGACCTGGACGTCCGGTTCGCCCGCCCGGTCCACTGGATCGTTTCGCTGTACGGGGACGAGGTGATCCCGTTCTCGTTCGGAAACGTGACGGCCGGCAGGACGACTTACGGGCACAGGTTCCTATCGCCGGCCGCGATCGAGCTGGCTTCCACGGCGGATTATGCCGACAGGCTGTCGGCGGCGGCCGTGTTCGTGGACCTCGAAGTCCGGAAGACGAAGATACGCGCCGGCATAAAGGAGGCGGAAGCCAAGATCGGCAGGAAATGGGTGGAGGACGAGCCGCTGGTGGAGACGGTGGCGAATCTCGTCGAGTACCCGGTGGTGCTGGTGGGCCGCTTCGAGGAGAAGTACCTGTCCCTGCCCCGCGAGATCCTGATAACGTCGATGCGCGTCAACCAGAAGTATTTCGTCTTCGAGGACGAGAAGGGCGGCCTCTTCCCCGGCTTCGCCTTCGTTTCCAACATGCGCGTGCCGGACTACGGGGTGGTGGTCGCGGGAAACGAGCGGGTCATCCGGGCCAGGCTGTCCGACGCCGAGTTCTACTACGGGGACGACCTGAAGAAGTCCCTGTTCGACCGGGCGCAGGCGCTTAAAAACGTCCTGTTCCAGGCGGACCTCGGGATGTACTGGGAGAAGGTCGAGCGGATGGCCGAGATCGCCGGCTACGTGGCTTCGATAGGGTTCCCCGCCAAGGAGAAGGACTGCCGGCGCGCCGCGTTTCTCACAAAGTCCGACCTGACCACCGGCGTGATCAAGGAATTCCCGGAGCTGCAGGGTGTCATGGGCCGGCACTACGCGCAGAAGACCGGGGAGAAGGAAGAAGTCGCCCAGGCGGTGTTCGAGCACTACCTCCCCAAGGGCCAGTCGGACGAGCTGCCCGCGACCGACGTCGGGGTTTCCGTCGCCATCGCCGACAAGATCGACATGGTCTGCGGATGCTTCGGCGTCGGACTGATCCCGACGGGTACCGCGGATCCGTACGGCCTGCGCCGCCATACCCTGGGGATCCTCTCCATACTCGAGGCGAAGCGGCTGCGGGTCCCGATCGAGGGGCTGGTGGACCGGTCGCTTGCCACCCTTTCAAGCAAGCTCAAGTCGCCGCCCGCCGAAGTGAAGCGGAAGGTGATGGAGTTCATCGGCGGCAGACTGTTCAACCTGTGGACCTCCCAGGGCACGGCGGGAGACCTGGCGGATGCGGTCATCTCGGCAGGCCTGACCGACATGGTGGACCTGCGCGCGAAGATGGACGCGCTCGTCGCGTTCCGCTCGGAGGCGGCGTTCGAGCCCCTGGCGGAGGTGTTCAAGCGCGCCATCAACATAACCAAGACATACGCCGGGCCACTGGCCGTTTCGGAGCCGCTCTTCGAGCATGACGAGGAGAGGGCGCTCCACAAGGCGGCCAGGGAGGTGTCGGGAAGGGTGGCCTCCGCGGCAAAGGACGGCCGGTATCCGGAGGCGTTCGGGGAAATGGCCAGGCTCCAGCCGCTGGTATCGGCCTTCTTCGAGAAGGTGCTGGTGATGGCGAAGGACGAAAAGGTCAGGAACAACCGCCTGGCGCTTCTGAAGAACCTCTCCAACCTGTTCGCCGGGGTTGCGGACTTCTCAAGGGTCGGCGCGGGGAAGGCATAAAACAAAGGAAAGCGGGAGGAAAGCGGATGGCTGCCAAACGCGTCTACTTCTTCGGCGGTGGGAAAGCGGAGGGGCACGGCGGAATGAAGGACGTCCTCGGCGGGAAGGGGGCGGGCCTCGCCGAGATGACCAACCTGGGCGTTCCGGTCCCTCCGGGCTTCACGGTCGGCACGGAGGTCTGCAACCTCTTCTACAAGAACCGCGGGAAGATCCCGCCCGATGTGAAGAAGGAGATCGCCGCCAACCTGGCGAAGCTCGAGAGGCTTGCGGGAAAGAAGCTTGGCGATCCGAAGAATCCGCTGCTCGTATCCGTCAGGTCGGGGGCGAAGTTCTCGATGCCCGGCATGATGGACACCATCCTGAACCTGGGATTGAACGACAGGAGCGTCGAGGGCGTCGCGCAGAAAACGAAGAACCCGCGATTCGCATACGACTCCTACCGCCGCTTCATGATGATGTTCTCGGACGTGGTGCTCGGAATCGACAAGGAGCACTTCGAGGAGATATTCGACGAGAAGAAGCGGGAGCGCGTCGTGTCCAGCGACGTGGACCTCACCGCGGAAGACCTGAAGGACCTGTGCGGAAAATTCAAGGCGCTCGTCAAGGCGCGCCTCAAGAAAGAGTTCCCCCAGGATCCGCAGGCGCAGCTTGAACTGGCCCGCGACGCCGTCTTCAGGTCGTGGAACAACGATCGCGCCAAGTATTACCGGAAGGCCAACGGCATACCCGACGACATCGGCACGGCGGTCAACGTGCAGGCGATGGTCTTCGGAAACATGGGCGGCGACTGCGCGACCGGCGTCGGCTTCACGCGGAACCCCGCGACCGGGGCCAGGGAGTTCTACGGCGAGTACCTCATCAACGCCCAGGGAGAGGACGTCGTCGCCGGAATAAGGACCCCGCACCACATCACCGACATGAAGAAGGAAATGCCCAGGGTCTTCGATCAGCTGGTGAAGATCACCACCAAGCTGGAGAAGCATTACAAGGACGTGCAGGACTTCGAGTTCACCGTGGAGGCCGGGAAGCTGTACATGCTCCAGACCCGGAACGGGAAGCGCACGGCGGGGGCCGCGGTGAAAATCGCCGTGGACATGGTCAAGGAGAAGCTCCTCACGAGGGAAGAGGCCCTCATGCGCCTCGAGCCGCAGCAGATAGACCAGATGCTGCACCCGGTCATCGATCCCAAGGCGAGGCTCGAAGTCCTGGCCAAGGGGCTTCCCGCATCGCCGGGCGCGGCGTCCGGCGCGGCGGTGTTCCACGCCGAGAGGGCGGTCGAGTGGGCCATGGAAGGCAAGGCGGTGATCCTGGTCCGCAAGGAGACGAGCCCCGACGACATACACGGGATGGACGTGGCGCGCGGAATCCTGACGGCGAAGGGAGGAATGACCTCCCACGCCGCCGTTGTCGCCCGCCAGATGGGGAAGACCTGCGTCGCCGGGTGCGAGGCGATAGACGTGGACGAGTCGACCAACCGCTTCATGGTTTCGGGCCGCGTGATCCGCGAGGGTGATTTCATCTCGCTCAACGGCAGCACCGGCGAGGTGATAATGGGCCAGGTTCCCCTTATCGCCCCCAAGATGACGGGCGCGTTCGGGACGCTCATGTCGTGGGGCGACGCCATACGCAGGCTCAAGGTCCGGGCGAACGCGGACACTCCCCGCGACGCCCGCACGGCGCGCGAGTTCGGAGCGCAGGGGATCGGGCTGTGCAGGACCGAGCACATGTTTTTCGCCGAGGACCGCATCCCTCTCATGCGCGAGATGATTCTGGCCCGCACGCTGGAGGAGCGGGAGGCGGCTCTCGAGAGACTGCTGCCGCTGCAGCGCGAGGACTTCAAGGGGCTGTACAGGGAAATGAAGGGTTACCCGGTGACCATACGGCTCCTGGACCCGCCGCTCCACGAGTTCCTCCCAAAGCGCGAGGAGCTGATGGTCGAGGTCACCAAGATGGAGCTGCTGCGGGCGGACCGCTCGATCATCGAGGAAAGGCGCAGGCTCCTGGACCGGGTGGAGGAGCTCCACGAGTTCAACCCGATGCTGGGTTTGCGGGGCTGCCGCCTCGGGATCATGTACCCCGAGATCAGCCGCATGCAGGCGCGAGCGATATTCGAGGCCGCCTGCGAGGTTATCAGGGAGGGGATACGCGTGCAGCCGGAGGTCATGATCCCGCTGGTCAGCATGGTCCAGGAGATGAAGGCGCAAAAGGAGCTGATAGTCGCGGTCGCCGCCGAGACGATGAAACGCTACAAGAAAAAGTTCCCCTACACGGTCGGAACCATGATCGAGCTGCCGCGCGCAGCGGTGACGGCGGACGAGATAGCGCGCGAGGCCGAGTTCTTCTCGTTCGGCACCAACGACCTGACCCAGACGACCTTCGGGTTCTCGAGAGACGACTCGGGCAAGTTCATCCAGTCCTACATGTCAAGGTCGGAGCTTTGCCCCAAGTGCGGCTCCAAGCTTGAAAAGGACCTGTCCTGCGCATCCTGCAAGGTGACCTACACGAAGCGGACCGAGAATATCCTGGAGGCGGACGTGTTCGCGACGCTGGACCAGGCAGGGGTCGGGCAACTGGTCCGCATGGGCGTCGAGAAGGGGCGTTCCACGCGGCCGGGCTTGAAGGTCGGCATCTGCGGGGAGCACGGCGGAGATCCCAAGTCGGTGGAATTCTGCCACGGCGCGGGGCTGGACTACGTTTCCTGCTCGCCATACCGGGTCCCGATCGCCCGCCTGGCGGCGGCGCAGGCCGTGCTCAAGGAGCGGGCGGCGGCAAAGGCCGGGAAGAAATAGCAGTAGTCACTCCTGTTTGACCAGGGATGCCGGGAAAACTTTTCAGACTGGGGACGTTCTTCAACTTTCCAAGAAAGTGCACGCCAGAAAGTTGAAGAACGTCCCCAAGCCGCCCGAAAAGTTTTCCCGGCATCCCCTTTTGACTTTACATTTCCCGAAAAACACAATATATTGCGTCCAACAGGGCAAGTGTATACATTATATTGATTGTTTCGTGCGAAATTCCGGGACCGCGGCTAAAAGGAATCGATGAAGCTAAAAAAACTGGAACTTTTCGGCTTTAAATCCTTCTACGACAAGACGGTTTTCGATTTTTCCGACGGGATAACCGCGATCGTCGGCCCGAACGGCTGCGGCAAGTCCAACATCGTGGACGCCATCCGCTGGGTGCTCGGGGAGCACGCTCCTTCCTATCTGCGCAGCAAGGCCTTGGAGGACGTGATCTTTGCCGGCTCCGACGCCGCCGGCCCCCTGGGAATGGCGGAGGTTTCGCTTACTTTCGGGAACGACGGCGGCGCGGCCCCCCCGGGCTACGAATCGTATTCCGAGATCCAGGTGACCCGCCGGACCTTCCGCAACGGCGAGAGCGAGTTCTTCATTAACAAGGTCCCGTGCCGCCTCAAGGACATCGCCGAGCTCTTCCTTGACACCGGCGCCGGAGCGCGCGGCTACGCCATCATAGAGCAGGGAAAGATCCTGACGATCGTAAACGCCCGCCCCGAGGAGAAGCGCATGATCGTCGAGGAGGCGGCGGGCGTCGCGAAGTTCCGCGTCCGGAAGAGGGAAGCCGAGCGGAAGATGGAGAATACCCGCGCGAACCTTGCCCGGGTGAACGATATCCTCGATGAGGTGAAGCGCCAGCTCGGAAGCCTGGAGCGCCAGGTGCGCAAGGCGGAAAAGTACAAGGCGCTCAGGGAAGAGCTGCGCGGACTCGACCTGCGGATCGCCGCGATGAGATTCCGCGACCTGTCGCTGGAGGGCGGCCGCGTAAGCGCGGATCTTGCCGCGCGCGAGGATTCGCTCCTTTCGGTGCGGGCGGAGCTCTCCCGCCTGGAGGCGGAGATAGAGACGGGCCGGCTGCGCAGGGCGGAGGCGGAAGCCGCTCTGGGCTCGATGCGCGATGCGCATGGGAGGCTGAAGGAGGAGGTCGCGCGCCGCGAGACCGAATATCTCGGCAACCGGAAGCAGGCCGAAGATCTCGGGGACATGATCGCCGAGGCGGCCGGCGCCGTCGCCGCGGTGGGAAACGAGATTTCCGAGCTCGAACGGCGCCTCGAGGAATCGGGCGCGGAGGTCGAGCGGCTGGGCGAATCGGTCGCGGCCGCTTCCGCAAGGCACGCCGAGCTCAAGAGGGATGCGGAGGCCGCGCGGGAGGATTACCTTCGGCACAAGGACCTTTCGGACCAGGCCAGGTCCGACCTGATCGTTCGCGTGAACCTCCATTCCAACGCCCGCTCCAGCGCGGATTCCTTCCTGAAGATGATAGAGGACAAGGAGCGGGAACTGGCGCGCCTCGACCCGCTGAAGGCGGAGGCCGGCTGCGCGGCGCAAAAAGCCGGTGCCGAGCTCGAGGCGGCCCGTGAAGCCGAAGCGTCCGCCGGGGAGGGGCTGTCCGCCGCCGGCAGGTTGTGGGAAGAGACAGGCGCCCTCCTTGCGGAGGCGGCGTCGCGGCTCGAAGGCGCGGCGGATGCCCACAGGAAGGCCGAGGGGGCGCTGCAGGCGTCATCCTCCAGGCTGGACGCGATCTCCCGGCTCTACGAACGGAAGGACTGGGCCTCCTCGGGAGTCCGCGCCGTGCTGCGCCACTACAGCGCCAGGGTCGACGTCGGAAGCGCGATCGGCGATACCGGAGTATACGGCGTGATCGGCGACCTGGTGGAAACGGACGCCCCCTACGAGAGGGCCGTCGAGGCGGTGCTGGGCGAGCGGATGCAGTCCATCGTGGTGCGCGACCACGACGAGGGGCTCACGGCGCTTAAGTTCCTGAAGGAGACGCGGGAGGGGAGAGGCTCGTTCGTGCCGGTTTCGCTGCGCGCGCGCGACGACGCCTCCGTGTACGCGGGTGAAGACGGGGTGATCGCCCCCCTTGCCGAAATCGTCAGGGTTCCTTCGGAATGCCGCGACCTCGTTCGGGGACTGCTCGGCGGAACGCTCCTCGTGCGCGACATGGAATGCGCGCTGCGCCTGTGGAACCGTAACGGCGTATGGAACACCTACGTCACCCTGGACGGCGACGTGGTGACCGCCGAAGGCGCTCTGGCGGGCGGCGCGCAGGCCGACGGCGGAGCGGGGATACTCGCGGTCAAGCGCGAGATGCGGGACCTCGAAAAGGAGATCTCCGGCCTTGCGGATGAGCTGGCGCGGATCCGGGCGGAAGAGGACGAGATTCGCGCGAAGAAGGCGTCGCTGGAAGCAAGGAAGGAGGAGGCGTTCCGCCTCCGTGAGGACAGCGCCGCCGCCCTGCACCAGTCGGAGCGCCGGCGCGCCAGGCTCGAGGAAGCGCTGACGCAGGCCCGGGACAACCTGGACCGCCTGGAACGGGAGCGGGAATACCGGCAGGGCGAGCTTGCGAGGATACGCGGGGAGTTCGGCGCATCGCAGGAAGCCGCGCAGATTTCGGAGCAGGCCAAGGGCGAAGAGGAGGAGCGGGTCCGGCAGCTCCTGTCGGCGCTCGAGGACAAGCGGATCGCGTCGGAGGACGCCCAGGGGCGCTCGCACGCGGCCGAGGTTGAGCTGACCGGCATGACCGGAAAAGCCCAGGCCGGGGAGCAGGCCCGCGCCGCGCTGGCCGACGCGCTTTCCGGGAAGCGGGCGCAGGCCGAAGAACTGGGCAGGCGAAGGGCCGCATACGAGGAGAGGACCGCAGCGCTCGCGGAAGCGATCGAGGGGGGACGGATCGCCGTCGAGGAAGGGGCGGCGGAACTTTCCCGGCTTCAGGAAAACGTAGACGGCCTCCTGGAAGAGAAGGCGGCGGTGGATGCCGAGCTGGATTCGCTGGAGGGCAAGTCCAAAGACGCCCGCCGCATGGAGGCGGAAGAGGCTTCAAGGATCTCGGACTTGAGGGTCGCGGTGCAGCGAGTGGAGAAGGACCTGGGGATCCTCGATTCGCTGACGTGGCAGCGGTACGAGACGCACCCCGCCGATCTGCCCGCCCCGGATGAAGCCTGCGATCCGGAGGCGGAGGCCTCGGAGCTTGCGGGGTGGGAAACCCGCGCCGCGGAGATCAGGGACCGCATGGCGGCGATCGGCGACGTGAACCTGTCCTCGCTCGAGGAGCACAGGGAGCTGTCCGAGCGGTTCTCCTTCCTCTCCTCGCAGAAGGAGGACCTGGAAAAGTCGCTCGACGACCTGGCCAAGGCGATACAGCGCATAAACCGCACCACCCGCGAGCGGTTCTCCGAGACCTTCGAGAAGATCAACGAGAAACTTGCCGTGGTTTTCCCGAAGCTGTTCCTGGGTGGACGCGCGTTCCTCACCCTGCTGGAGGAGGAGAACCTGCTGGAGACGGGTGTCGAGCTCGTCATCCAGCCGCCCGGGAAGAAGCTGCTGCCGCTGAACTCCTTCTCCGGAGGCGAGAAGTCGCTGGCCGCGGCCGCCATGATCCTCTCCATCTTCCTGGTCAAGCCCTCTCCGTTCTGCCTGCTTGACGAGGCCGACACGGCGCTGGACGAGGCCAACATCGACCGGTTCAACGCGCTCGTCCGGGAAATGTCTTCCAGCCACCAGTTCCTGCTCATCACCCACAACAAGCGGACGATGGAGCTGGCCGACTCGCTCTACGGGATCACTATGGAAAAGCCGGGAATCTCCAAGGTAGTCTCCGTCAAGTTCAACGCGTGACGAGACCGCATTTCTCACCTTGGTTCGTCGCGAGGCGGTGGAGACGGGTATGGCTACAAGGCGTCGCGACGGAGGGCACCGGAGGCGTAGTTGAAACTACGTCGAGGAGCCCGACCGAGCGCAACGCAGTAGACATGCCCGTATCCGCCGCCGCAGCAGAAGCATGGTGAGAAATGCGGTCTGATCCCCCCGACTCCTTTTTCACCCGCCTCAAGGCGGGGCTCGGGAAAACCCGCGAACTGCTCTTCATGAACGTGGAGGCCATCGCGCGCGGGATCGGGCCCGTTGACGAAAGCGTCCTGTCCGACCTGGAGGAGGCGCTTATCCTGGCCGATGCGGGGGCGTCGCTTGCGGGCGAATACGTCGGGGAGCTGCGCGCCAAGTGGCGCCGCGGGGAGCTTCCCGACACCATGGCCCTGCGGGCGGCGCTCCGGGCGATGATCGCGGATACGCTCGCTCCTCGAATGGTGCCGCTTGAGGTGAAGGAGCCGTACCCCTTCGTGGTGCTCGTCGTCGGCGTGAACGGCGTCGGGAAAACGACGACGATAGGGAAAATCGCCCACTGGTTGAAGGAAGAGGGCCATACGGTCCTGATGGCGGCGGGCGACACGTTCCGGGCGGCCGCGATCGAACAGCTTGCGATATGGGCCGACCGCGTAGGGGCCGACCTCGTCCGGCACAAGGAGGGCTCCGACTCGTCCGCGGTGGCGTTCGATGCCGTGCGCGCCGCGAAGACCAGGGGAGCGCATGCCGTCCTCATCGACACCGCGGGACGCCTTCACACGAAGGCGCCCCTGATGGAGGAGATGCGGAAAGTGGTCCGCGTCATCGGCAGGGAGATTCCCGGGGCGCCCCACGAGGTGCTGCTGGTGCTGGACGCCACCAACGGCCGCAACGCGATCGCGCAGGCGAAGACCTTCCAGGAGTTCACGGGAGTGACGGGGCTGGCGCTGACCAAGCTGGACGGCACGGCCAAGGGAGGCGTGGTGCTTTCGGTGACGCGTGAAATCGGCGCCCCGATCCGGTTCATCGGAGTCGGCGAATCCGTCGACGACCTGCGCCCCTTCGACGCCAAGGCATTCGCCGAGGCCCTTTTCTGATTTCCGCCGGCTCATGATCGATACGCTCTTCCTCCAGGTGCTGGGAGGCGCGCTCCTCCTGCTTTACGGCGTCCGGATTACGGGCCAGGGATTCGAGCTGGCCCTGGGGGAGAGGCTCAGGGGGTGGTGGACCGCTCCGGGCCGCAGCAGGCTGGGAGGGTTCGGAGCAGGCATGGTCGGGACCTCCCTGCTGCAGAGCTCCGGCGCGGTGGTCACCCTCCTTATCTCCTTCGCCGAGATCGCCCCGCTCCCGCTTGCGCAGTCGCTCGCGATCGTTCTGGGCGCCGATCTCGGGAGCACGCTGACCGTACAGGTCCTCTCGTTCCGGATCTACCAGTACGCCCTTCCAGTCCTTTCGGTGGGGATCATCCTCTTTCTGTGGGGCAGGAGGCCCAAGGCCCGGGCGATCGGGCAGGGAGCGGTCGGAGTGGGCTTCATGCTCCTCGCGCTCAAGCTCCTCTCGGACGCGGCAATCGAGGTCGGCCGCGTTGAAAGCCTGCGCTCACTCATGATGGACCTCGGCGGAGCGCCCCTGGTCGCGTTCGCCTGGGGCGTCGCCTTGAGCGCGCTTTTCCAGAGCGGGACCGCCGTGATGATACTGATGATAGCCTTCAGCCAGCAGGGGGTGCTTCCGTTGCCGGCGGTCCTCCCCATGGTGCTCGGCGCAAACGTGGGCGGGACTTCTGTCGCGTTCGTCGCGGCTTCCGGCCTGGCGGCGGAAGGGCGGCGCGTCGCGTGGGGGCACATGCTCATGAAGACGGCAGGCGCCCTCCTGTTCCTTCCGTTCTTTCCGCTGCTCCAGGGGTTCCTGGCCTCCCTGGCGCCGGACCCGTCGCGCATTGTCGCCAACGCACACACGATGTTCAACCTGACGCTGTCGGTCCTGTTTTTTCCGCTGGTCCCCCGCGTGGCGTCGATCCTTTCGGGCATCGTCCCGGAGAAAAGGGTTCCGGAGCCGAAGGGTAAACCCGTATACCTGGACCGCGAGCACCTGCCGGTGGCGGGAGCGGCGCTGGGGCAGGTCGCACGGGAAATCGTCCGGATGGCCGACATGATCCAGGATATGCACGGGGAAGCCCTGCGGGCGATCCGCGACGTGAGCGAAGTGCACGCGGATCTAATCCGGCGGATGGACGACGACGTCGACCGGCTGACGGGCGAGATCAAGGTGTTCATATCCGCGCTTGGCGAGGGATCGCTCGATTCCGCACAGACGAGCCGGGCTGTGGCGTATATCGCCATAGTTTCCGACCTGGAGAACATCGGCGACTTCATCGACAAGACGCTCGGCGACCACGTGCGCCGGATGGCGGAGAGGAAGCAGCGATTCTCCGACGAGGGAGCTGAAGAGCTCGCGGGCTTCCTCACGAAGGTGGAGGAGATGTACAGGGAAGCGGTCTCGGCGTTCGTAACGCGCGACAGGAAGGCGGCGGAGATCGTCATCGAGCGGAAAAAAGAGATCGGCCGGATGGAGCGGGAGCTGCGGCACGCCCATATTCGCCGCTTGCAGAAGGGCACGCGCGAGTCCCTGGAATCGAGCGCGGCGCACCTCGACATTCTTTCCGCATGGAAGGTGATCGCCTCCCATTGCACGGCGATCGCCTACAACGTCTTCCAGATGGAGGAGTAGCCGGTGAACGAAGGTTTGACGGCGCCGGTCCTTTCCGCGTTGATTCGCGGTGGGCTCCTTGGTATAAGAAGTTCTACGGCGCTATCCCGCTCGCGGGAACCTATATGCAGGCCCAGGGGGAACCGGAAAAATGGCGGATGAACCTTTTGTCCTGATCGAGAAGAGGATCAACGACCTGGCGGGGCTGGTATCGACGCTCAAGAAGGAGAATGCGGCCCTTTCGGCCCAGCTCGGGCAGAAGGGATCGGAAGCCAAGGATCTTGCACGGAAGGTCGCCGAACTTACGCGGGAGCGGGACGAGATCCGGGGGCGGGTTGAAAAAATCCTGTCGCGTCTTGAAAACATTGAGTTGTGACCTTGCGGTTGTATAATGAGGGTGTAGAAGGGGATGAGCAAAAGGTACGACGTTAACATCGCCGGCTATTCGCTGACCGTGAAGACGGAACGGTCGGCCGAGCATATGGAGCGCCTCAGCGAACTGCTCAACCAGAGGGTGCGCGAGGTGCAGAAATCGGGCGCGACCGCGAATTATCTTAACGTGGTCATGCTCGCGGCGATGAAGCTGGCAGACGAGGTGTTGGAGCTCAGGGGCGAGCGGGAAGACGAAAAGAGGAGTCTCGAGCGCAAGAGCCGGGACCTGCTCGACACGTTGGAAAGCGCGCTCAAGGAAAGTGGTTGACGGGGCTGATCGGCCCCTGCAGTGCGCGTGATTGGCGGGAGAGTTTGAGCCAACACATGAAGAAAGGGATCCCTTCCCGCCGGCGGTGAGCACGCCCCGAAGGGGGAAGCCTGAAACCGGCGTATCCAGGGAGCCCACCTGGTGAAAACCAGGTTCGACTCGAACGCCGACACGGCACAGGGCAGGGGCTTTTCCCGTAAATTTCCGCGGGAAGCCGCGTTTATATAGATTCGGGCGGCAGGACAAGGTTTTTACTACGTTCGACCACGAATAAGGTTCGGTCGTTTCGCCATAGAAGACTTTCGGTAGCGTCGCGAGGTCGCGCGTTTCCTTACCTCGCCTTATTCGCGGTTCCTGCCTGCCTTCTTTATCCCGTTTTCCGGTAGGTCGTTCATGCTTGTCGCAGAGCGCAAGGCCCAGCTTCGCCGGACCGAACGCAACCGCGTGCGCATGTGCGCGCACGGGAAAGAGCTCGCGGAGAAAAGCGCCGCGGCGCAGAACCGGTTCCTCGCCGCATTCCCGCCCATCCCGGGCGGAAGGGTTGCATTGTATGCGGCCGTCGCCGGGGAGGTGGGAACGGAGTGCATCCGGTCCCGATACCTCGCTGCGGGCGCGATCCTTTATTACCCGCGGGTCATGGAAGACGGAAACCTGTCCTTTTACCCCGACGGGGGCGACGACCGCTGGGTGCGGGGGAAGTACGGACTTTTGGAGCCGCGGGTTCAGCCGGGGGTCGCCGGCATGCGCGGCGGATTCGACCTGGTCGTCGTTCCCGGGATGGCCTTCGACTCCAAGGGCAGGCGCCTGGGAAGAGGGTACGGGTATTACGACCGGTTCCTGTCCGGCCTCTCCGGGTCGGCCGTGACCGTGGGACTTGCGTATTCCATGCAGCTGCTGCCGGAAGTCCCGGTGGACGACCGGGACGTCCCGGTGGACGTCGTGGTGACGGAGGACGCGGTCCTCCGGGCGCCCCGAGAGCACCTTGATCGACACATAAAATAGATGCGGCACCGAGGAGGATTCCTTTGGATACGAACATGATCGTCATTGCGCTGGCCTTTCTCGCGGCCGCGCTCGGCCTGGCCGTGGCGGTTCTTCTCACGAAGAAACGCTCGGCGGAGGACCGGGTGCGTGCGAGCGAGGCGAAGGCCGAGGAATTTTTGCAGAATGCGAGGAAAGAGGCCGAGAACATACTCAAGGAGGCTACGCTCCAGGCAAAGGACCACCAGCTCCAGGTGAAGCTCGATTTCGAGCGCGAGACTCGCGACCGCAAGAACGAGATCGCCCAGCTCGAAAAACGGCTCCTGCAGAAGGAGGACCAGCTCGACCGCAAGACCGAGGCGCTCGAAGCAAGAGCGCTGGAATTCGGCCGCAAGGAGAAGGAACTTTCCGAATTCTCGAAAAAGCTGGAGGGACAGCAGTCGGAGCTAAGGGACGCGCTTCAGAAAGCCGCGGAGAACCTCGAGCGGATCGCCGGAGTGACCGCCGAGCAGGCGAAGGCCGAGCTGGTGGAGCTTGTCGCCGACGAGGCGAGGCTGGAGGCGGGGAGAAAGATACGCGCCATGGACGAGGAGTTCAAGGAGGAAGCCTCCCAGAAGGCCAGGAAGATGATCGCGCTCTCGGTCCAGCGATACGCGGCGGACTACGTCGCCGAGCACGTGGTGACCGCCGTGCCGCTCCCCTCCGAGGAGATGAAGGGAAGGATCATCGGCAGGGAGGGGCGAAACATACGCGCCTTCGAGGCCGCAACCGGGATCGACATAATCATCGACGACACCCCGGAAGCCGTCATCCTCTCCGGATTCAACCCGGTGCGGCGCGAGGTGGCCCGCATCTCCCTGACCCGCCTTGTACAGGACGGACGCATACACCCGGCGAGGATCGAGGAAACGGTGGAAAAGGTGACGAAGGAGGTCGACGAACTGGTCCGGGAGGCCGGCGAGCAGGCGCTATTCGACCTCGGACTGCACGGGATCCATCCCGAGCTGGTCAAGCTGATCGGCAAGCTGAAATACCGCACATCGTACGGCCAGAACATCTACACCCACTCGCTCGAGGTGGCGTTCCTGTGCGGGATGATCGCCTCGGAACTCGGGCTTTCCTCGAAGGTCGCCAAGCGGGCGGGGCTGCTCCACGACATCGGCAAGGCGGTCGACCACGAGATCGAGGGGCCCCACGCCCTTATCGGGGCGGACCTCGCGAAGAAGTACGGGGAGCCGGTTCGGGTCGTGCACGCCATCGCGGCGCATCACGAGGACGAGTCGCCGCACGACATTCTCCCGATCCTCGTCCAGGCGGCGGACGCCCTTTCCGGGGCGCGGCCCGGCGCGCGGCGGGAGATGCTTGCGAACTACCTCAAGCGGCTGGAGGACCTGGAGAAGATCGCGAAGTCGTTCGCGGGCGTCGAGAAGTCCTACGCCATCCAGGCCGGGCGGGAGATCCGCATCATCGTCGAGAACCAGAAGATCAGCGACGACGCCGCCACGATCCTGGCGCGGGATATCGCCAAGAAGATCGAGACCGAGCTGTCTTATCCCGGCCAGATCAGGGTTACGGTCATCCGGGAAACCCGGGCGGTCGAGTACGCGAAGTAATGTGGGTTCTCTTCTTCGGTGACGTCGTGGGCAGGCCGGGCCGGAAGGCCGTGCGGGAGTTCATGTCCCGCATGGGCGGGCGCCGGGACGTCGACCTGGTCGTCGCGAACGGGGAAAACGCCGCGGGTGGAGTCGGCGTCACCGAGACCGTCGTGCGCGAGCTTTTCGACGCCGGAGTAGACGTTCTGACCAGCGGCAACCACGTCTGGGACAAGCGGGAGGGGCTGTCCCTCCTCCAGGGGGAGGGACGCGTCCTGCGCCCGGCGAATTATCCGCCCGGGGCGGACGGCCGCGGATGGGGCGTCTTCAACGGCCGCAGCGGCGCTCCGTACGCCGTCATCTCCCTGATCGGGAGGGTGTTCATGGGGCAGTACGACTGCCCCTTCCGCTGGATGGATGCCGAGCTTCCCGAAATCCGGCGGAAGGCGGCCGCGATCCTCGTGGATTTCCACGCGGAGGCGACATCCGAAAAGAGAGCGATGGCGTTCCACCTGGACGGCAGGGTGGCGGCCATCGCCGGCACGCACACGCACGTCCAGACCGTGGACGCGCAGGTGCTCCCGGGGGGAACCGGGTACGTCACGGACGCGGGGATGTGCGGCGCCTCGCCGTCGGTGATCGGCATGGACCCGAAGGGCGTGCTGCGCCGCTTCCTCCTCCAGGTCCCCACCCGGTTCGAGGTGGCCGCCGGGGAGCCGGAGGCCGCGGGCGTGTTTTTCGACATCGACGCCGCGAGCGGCGTCTGCAGGGCGGTCGAGTCTTTTGTCATGACGGAATCACGGATGAGGAGCGCGGACGAATGGAAGAGATTCTCAAGTCCCTGAAGCGCGGCGCCGTCGACGTCATAGCGACGGAGGAGCTGGAGCGCAAGCTTCTCCGCTCCCGGAAGGAAGGGCGGCCGCTGCGCGTCAAGGCGGGCTTCGACCCCACGGCGCCGGACCTGCATCTGGGCCACACCGTCCTCATTCAGAAACTCAAGCACTTCCAGGAAGCCGGCCATCGCGTGGTCTTCCTGATAGGCGACTTCACGGGAATGATCGGCGATCCCACCGGGAAGGCCGAGACGCGCAAGGTGCTGACGCGCGAGGACGTCGAGCGCAACGCCGCAACCTACAAGGAGCAGATATTCAAGATCCTCGACCCTTCGAAAACCGAAGTGCGGTTCAATTCCGAATGGCTCTCGGGGCTTCCCATAGAGGAGCTCGTCAGGATCGCCGCGCAGATGACGGTGGCGCGGATGCTGGAACGGGACGACTTCCGCAGGCGGTACGAAGGCGAGCGCCCGATTTCCATCCACGAGTTCCTGTATCCGCTGTTCCAGGGGTACGACTCGGTCGCCCTGCGCGCGGACGTCGAGCTGGGCGGGACCGACCAGAAGTTCAACCTCCTCGTGGGCCGCGACCTGCAGCGGGTGTACGG
>DATBLU010000345.1:0-2455 GCA_036555205.1 Candidatus Deferrimicrobiaceae bacterium | reverse complement strand
GAGGCGGAACGGGCCGCGATCATGGCGGCTCTGAAGGCCTCGGGAGGGAACAAGTCACGGGCGGCGGACCTGCTTCGCATCCACCGGGTCAAGCTCTACGAGAAGATGAAGCGGCACGGGATATCCGCCGCGCGGGACAACTAGCGGCTCCCCAGCCGTTTCAATGCCGCTCAGGCGATAAAAAAAATTTTTCTTTGCGGTCCGCCGTACCGTTATAGGTACATGTACCAATTTTGGTACATTGCCTGTGGAAGCTTGATCGTCGGCATTTTTTCCCGGTTCGGGAACGGCATAACCTCCTGGTGTACCTTAATGGGTACATAAAGGAGCGGATTCGCTCCTCCCGCCTTATGCGGGCAAGCATCGGAAAATCCCGTATATATCAGTAAGATCCGTGTAAAAAGCCACTTCGGCGGTCATGTGGCACCGCCATTGCAACACGCGGTTTTACATACGCAAGGGCGGGGTGAAGAATGTACAAGGTCGGCGATGCCGCCGAGATGACGAAGGTGATCACGGAGGAGGACATATTCCTCTTCGCGGGGATCACCGGCGACAGGAACCCGATCCACATTTCGAAGGAGTTCGCCGCCAGGTCCATGTTCGGGGAGCGCATCGCGCACGGGATCCTGACTGCCGGGCTGATCTCCGCGGTCATCGGGATGAAGCTGCCCGGCCCGGGCTGCCTCTACCTCTCGCAGACGCTGAACTTTCTGGCCCCGGTCAAGATCGGGGACGAGATCACCGCCCGGGCGGAAGTGGCGGAGATGATCTCCGAGAAGAGGATGCGGCTGCGGACGCGGTGCTTCAACCAGAGGAATGAAACGGTGCTCGACGGGGAAGCCATCATAGTCCCGCCGCGGACGGCGCGGGGGAGCAAGGGATCCGGCTGATCAGGCCGCCCCGGGGCGGTCAAAATAAAGAAGGAGGTAGGGAAATGAAGAAGACGTTTGGAGTTGCGATGCTGGCGCTTCTGTTTGCGGCCACTTCGTATGCGGCAGACACGATCAAGCTGGGCGGCATGTTCCCGCTGTCCGGACGCGCCTCGGACCTGGGGATAACCTGCAAGCAGGGGGCGGAGCTCGCCGTCAAGGAGATAAACGCGAAAGGAGGGGTGCTCGGCAGGAAGCTTGAGCTGCTGTCGGCCGACGACAAGGCGAACGTTCAGGAGGGAGTGACCCTCTCGAAGCGGTACATACAGAAGGACGGGGTGAACTTCCTGTTCGGGGTGGTCAGCTCCGCCGGTTCGCTGGCGGTCGCCGAAGTCGCCAAGCAGGAGAAGGTGATCTTCATGGACACGGTCGCGTCGACCGACACCCTGACCAAGGAGAAATGGAACAGGTACACCTTCCGGGCGGGCACCTGCAACTCGCAGGAGGCCAATTCGCTGGCGCTCTACGCGGCGAAGAACAAGAAGCTCGCGAAGTTCTACAACATCGGTCCCGATTACGAGTACGGCCGGACGATGTGGGAGCTCTTCAAGGCGAAGACGAAGGAGCAGAATCCGAAAGCGCAGTTCATCGGCGAGCAGTGGCCCAAGCTTTTCATCCCGGACTACACCTCGTACATCAACGCCATCCTGCAGGCCAAGCCCGACGCCGTCTTCTGCAGCTTGTGGGGCGGCGATCTCGTGGCCTTCATAAAGCAGGCGAAGCCTTACGGGGTATTCGACAAGATGAAGTGGATCATCGCCACCGGCGGCGACGTCACCGTGGCCAAGGCGCTGGGCAAGGAGATGCCCGTGGGCCTGATCGTCGACCAGCGGTACTACTTCCACTGGCCTGCAACCAAGCGGAACCAGGAGTTCGTCAAGGCGTACATGGCCGACTTCAAGGATTACCCAAGCGCCTGGGCGGCCGAGGGGTACGACGGCGTCTATTTCCTCGCTGAGGCGATCAAGAAGGCCGGATCCCTTGACACGGATAAAGTCATCGCGGCCCTGGAGGGGCTGACGCTCGAACTGCCGCGCGGGAAGGCCACGCTCCGAAAGGAAGACCACCAGCTCGCAAGCGACTTCATGGTGGGGGAGACGGTATTCGACAAGGCGTATCCTTTCGCCATAGTAGGCAAGGCCGAGGTGTTCCCGGCCGCCAAGGTGCTCTACTCCATCGACGAGTGGAAGAAGGCCCAGGCGGCGAACAAGTAGCGCAGGCGGAGCGGCGGGGCCGGCTCTAACGGCCGGCCCCCCGCTCCGGCGTGCACGGACACCATCCATCGGCGGAGCTTATGGACCTTTCATTTCTGACGGTACAGGTGTTGAGCGCCCTGCGGCAGGCGTCCTTCCTGTTCCTCATCTCGTCGGGACTGACCCTGGTCTTCGGCGTGCTGAACATCCTCAATTTCGCCCACGGCGCGCTCTACATGCTCGGGGCGTACTTCATCTACTGGATCACGCTCTACGTCGCAGGGACCGGAGGATTCCTTTTGGCGCTTGCGGCGGCGCCGCTGGGAGTGG
>DATBLU010000298.1:0-2381 GCA_036555205.1 Candidatus Deferrimicrobiaceae bacterium | reverse complement strand
GTGGACCGGGACAACACCGCGCGCCTGGTCATGGTCAAGACGGGCCGGGAGGCGGGCGACCTGATAGAGATACTCTCCGGGATCGAACCGGGATCCCGCGTGGCCGTCTCCCGGCTGGAAAAACTTACCGACGGCGCAAGGGTGGAGGTTCGCAGGTGAGCGAAAAGGGCGGCGGGCTGGCCGGCGCGATAGCGTCCGCCTTCATAGGCTCCCGGCTGACCCCTCTTATCGTCCTGGCGTCGATTCTTCTCGGCGCGGGAGCCGTTCTCCTCCTGCCCAGGGAGGAGGAGCCCCAGATCGTCGTCCCGATGATCGACGTGTTCGTGCAGATGCCGGGAGCGTCCGCGAAGGAGGTGGAGGAGCGGGTCACCAAGCCAATGGAAAAGCTCCTCTGGGAGATCCCCGGGGTCGAGTACATCTACTCCACCTCGTCGCCCGGCCGGTCCATGGCGATCGTACGGTTCAAGGTGGGCGAGGACGAGGAAAAGAGCATCGTCCGCCTGAACCAGAAGATGTTCGCCAACTTCGATCTCATCCCGCCCGGAGCGAGTCACCCGCTGGTCAAGCCGCGATCCATCGACGACGTTCCCATACTCGCCCTCACGCTCTCCAGCGACAGGCACGACCCGTTCGCCCTTCGCCGCATCGCGGAAGGACTCCATGACCAGGTCAAGTCGATCCCCGACGTATCGGAAGTGAAGATCACGGGCGGCAGGCGCCGCCAGTTGCGCGTGCTCCTGGATCCGGGACGGATGGCGGCCATGGGCGTCGCCCCGGCCGCTCTCGTTCCCGTGCTCGAGCAGGCAAACCGCCAGCTCCAGACGGGAAGCTTCCCCTCCGGGAACCGGGAGTTCCTGGTCGAGACGGGAGGCTTCCTGCACACAGCGGAGGACGTCGGCGGCGTTGTGGCGGGGGTATCGGGAAACAGGCCTGTGTACCTGCGGGAAGTGGCTCGCATAATCGACGGGCCGGAAGAGCCCGCGGACTATGTTCTGGCGGGCGTGGGACCGTCGGCCCGCGGGAAAGGCGCCGCCTTCGCCCCGGCCGTCACCCTCACGGTCGCGAAGCGGAAAGGCACGAACGCGATCGGGGTCGCCGACCGGGTGATCGAAAAGGTCGCGGCGGTCAAAGGGAGGATGATACCGGGCGACGTCAAGTTGACGATCACCCGGAACTACGGGGAGACGGCGGCGGAGAAGTCGAACGAGCTCCTTCTTCACATGATGATCGCGATCGTCTCGGTGTCGATTCTCATCATGATCACCCTGGGGCTCCGCGAGTCGGGGATAGTGGCCACGGCCATTCCCGTCACCCTGGCTCTCACTCTCGCCGTTTTCTACCTCACCGGCTACACGCTCAACAGGGTGACTCTCTTCGCCCTCATCTTTTCCATAGGCATACTGGTGGACGACGCCATCGTCGTCGTGGAAAACATCGTCCGGCACTACCGCCTCCCGGAGAACCGAGGCAGAGACGTGGCCGACATCGCCGTCGGGGCGGTGGACGAAGTGGGGAATCCGACGATTCTCGCGACGTTCGCGGTGATTGCGGCCATCCTGCCGATGGCGTTCGTCCGGGGGCTCATGGGCCCTTACATGCGGCCGATCCCGGTAGGGGCGACGGCGGCGATGCTCTTTTCTCTTTTGGTGGCCTTTGTCGTCACTCCCTGGGCAAGCGTGCGGCTGCTGAGGCGCGACCCGGCGGGGAGCGACCACGGTCGGGAAGGATGGACCACCCGCTTCTACCGGGAAGTCATGGGCAGGCTCCTCCACAGGCCCGCCTGGCGCTACGGCTTCCTTCTGATGGTCGTCGCGCTCCTGCTGGGGTCGATGTCGCTCGTCGCGGTAAAGTTCGTGAAAGTGAAGATGCTCCCCTTCGACAACAAGAGCGAGTTCCAAGTGGTGATCGACATGCCGGACGGCTCGACGCTGGAACAGACCGCTGCGGCGACCCGGGAAATCGGCGGCGTCCTGGCCGGCGTGCCGGAGGTCGCGAACTTCCAGATGTACGTGGGCACCTCTTCCCCCTATAACTTCAACGGCCTGGTGCGGCACTATTTCCTGCGGCGCGGGCCGGACGTGGCCGACATACAGGTCAACCTGGCCCCGAAGGGTGAGCGCAAGGCGCAGAGCCACGACATCGCCAGGCGCGTGCGGCCGAAGGTCCAGGCGGCGGCGGCCAAGTACGGCGCCCGGGTCAAGGTCGCCGAGGTGCCGCCCGGGCCGCCTGTCCTGCAGACACTGGTCGCCGAGGTCTACGGCCCCGATTACGACGGCCAGATCGAAATCGCGCGCCGGGTCAAGGACATCCTGGAAAAGACGGAAGGGGTCGTCGACGTGGACTGGTACGTCGAGGACGACCGTCCCCGATACCGTTTTGCC
>DATBLU010000340.1:0-2680 GCA_036555205.1 Candidatus Deferrimicrobiaceae bacterium | reverse complement strand
GGCGGGAATGTGCACGAGCCTCCCGACGTAGACGTTGTCGCCGTACTCGTACCCTCCCTTCACCTCGGTGCCGAACAGCGTGGCAGCGACGGCGAAGTAGTGGATGTTGACGAACGTCAGGTTGTTGATCGAGTTGTCGATCGGATCGTTCGCGATGGCCGTGTCCACCTGGACCTTGGACGCCCGCCCCTGGTGGCAGATCATGCACATGTTGCTGGCGTCGCCCAGGGTCGCGCCGGCCCCGGAGGGGAAGACCACGTTGTCGAGGGCGTCGCCCGCGGTTCGCCGGGCGAATCGCGTGGTCCCGTCGCCGTCGCTCGTATGGCATGCGGCGCAGGATATCTTGCTGCCCAGCTTGGCCGCGGAGTTTACGACCCTGTCCGCCAGGTAGTCGATGTAGCCGTACTTGCTGTGGCACCTGGCGCAGGAGGCCGAGATGGACCCGTCTACGTCGAAGTGGCGGAACGGCTCGCTGGTGAAATCGGCGTGGGACGACTTCGACCATTCGTCGACCGTCCGGACGAAGCCGGCGGTTCCCGCCTGGTTGTTGTGGCACGCGCCGCTCTGGTAGCAGGAGCTTACCATCGTGTTGTCGATCTTGACCGTTCCCGCGGCGTCCTTGATGTAGTTGACGCTGGGCCAGATGATGTTGAACGTGTGGTTATGGATGTCTCCTTCCTGCAGTCCCGCCCCGACGTTCGTGCGGATCGCGGACGAGGATGTCTTGGGCATGTGGCAGGTCGAGCAGCGGCCGACGCCGGTTCCGGCGGGGTCGTACGAGACAAGCCCCATGACCGCCTCTTCTCCCATGTGGCGGAGCACGGCCAGCCGGACGGCGGAGGGGTTCGTGCCCGCGTCGCCCGCCGTGAGCCCGAAGAAGTCGTGGTGGCAGGCCAGGCACAGGCTGTTATCGCTGTCCTTGGTCTGGAAGGTCACCGAGTTCCGGGTAACGGAATCCCTGATCTGGTGGTCGTCGCCGACGACCGCGGCCGGGTTCCCCGCCGCCTTGTGCGGGTCGTGGCAATCCCAGCAGGTGATGTCGGTGGCCTTGTCCGGGGCGTGAGGCCCCTGCTCCATGTCGGTCCACGCCTGGTGGTGCTGCCTGGAGGCGACGTAGATCGGGAAGGTGTAGTTGGCGTACCAGTTCCTGTAGTCGGAGAATATGTCCCGGGTGCCGTTCGCCTTGAAGGCCGAGGGGAAGGCCCCGTAGTAGGCTGTCGTGGTGTTCAGGATCACGAACGGGTTGCCCGCGGAATTGTCGATTATGTTGGTCCCCGGGATGGGGAGGACGGTGGCCCCCCCGTCCAGGCGGGCAGGGTACTCGAGGTTGAGGGACATGCCCGGCAGGGTGCGGTTTCCCTCCCCGCGGCTGTGGCAGCGGCCGCACGTCATGTTCGCGACGCGAATTCCCGAGACGCCCGCGGCGGCGAAACCGGCCGGATTGATGATGTCGGCGGGGTTCCCGAAGGCCGCGTGGGCCGCTCCGGGTCCGTGGCATGCCTCGCACCCGATGTTCAACTCGACGTAGCCGGTGACGGCCTCGGTTACGTCGGTGCCGGCGTAGGCGGTGGTCTGGGAAGCGACGGTCAGGCCGGTCTGGTGGCAGCCGGCGCACCGGTTCTCCCAGGACCTCGCCGTTCCGAGACTGGTCGGGGCGACGTTCAGCGCGCCGAACTGGGCGACCAGCGCGTCGCCGCCGTATGCCTGATTGAACCGGGGTGTATTTGTCCCGCTGTACCAGTGAGAGGCGTTGTACGCCTCGTATTTCTTCGATACCTCGTTGTACTGGACAGGGGAGATGTAGTAGCTCTTGCCGACCTTGGTCTGGTAACGCTGCTTCCAGTACCCGTTTCCCCCCTGGGTCCTCTGGATCTCGAACTCCACGCCGGCGATGCTGACGATATGCTTGCCGCCGGCGATTTTCAGGATCGGGGCGTTGGGGCGGGTGTTTTTGAGCGCGGTCCCGTTTGCGTTCGCCTCGATGAGACTGTCGGTGGCGGCGTTGTTGAAATCGAGCGTGTCCTTGAAATCGTCCTGTCCGTTGCCGTTGGCGTCGTTGACGAAAACGGCTTCCCCGAGCTCCGCCACGGTCTTCAGCGGGAAGTTATGAAGCGACCTCGACCAGCCCGTGAACTGCGTCGGATGGCAGACGCCGCACCTTTGCGATCCGACGTACCCGGCGGCCGCGGCGAGCGCCGGGTCCCCCTTCTGGACGATCCCCGTCTGGGCCAGATTCGGACCGATCGTCCCTTCGCGCTTGTCCGATCCGCCGCAGCCGGCCAGGATCGACGCAAGTATCGGCAGGCATGCCAGTATGGGGATGAATGTTCCAAGCCTTTTCATGCAGCGAGCCTCCATGGGTGATGGTCGGTTAAAAGTCGTGGCAGACCCTGCACGACCGGTTGTTGCTCTTTGACCTTATGCGGTCCGCCTTGAAGTCCTTCGGGTGCGGGTTTACCCGCAATCCCGCACGGGCCGAGTGGCAGGCGAGGCATACGTTCCCGTCGGGATGGCACGACTGGCAGGACGCCAGGTTTCTCCGGGCCTCCGAGGCGTGCCCGTCCGGAAAGGATGCGACGTACCGTGAGCCGGCCGGGGCGCTCAGGTTGTGGTCCCTGATGGTACGGTTCGCGTTGCCCATGCGCGTGTGGCAGTTCGAGCAGAACTGCGGCTCGTGGCA
>DATBLU010000316.1:0-1771 GCA_036555205.1 Candidatus Deferrimicrobiaceae bacterium | reverse complement strand
ACCCCGGGCAGCTCCTCCTTGACGCTCCGTACCGCGGCGAGGGTCGCTTTAGCCGCGTCGGCGAGGGAGGGATCGCCAGAACCCACGGTGAACGTGAGGACGTCGAACATCAGGTCCGACGGGCGCAGGCCGTACCGCCCCACGGCCAGCTCGTATATGGAACGGGCCGTGGCGACCTTCTCGGCGACCGTCATCGCCATCCCCTTTTCTCCGATGGTCAGTGCGATGACGGCCGCCCCGTATTTCTTCGCCAGGCGGCAGATACGCTCGAGGTTTTTTCCGCCGTCCTCCAGGTTGATGGAGTTCACCAGGCATCGGCCGGGGTGGATTCTCAGTGCCGCCTCGATGCATTCGGGGCTCGTGGAGTCGATCACCGTCGGAATCTTGACCGACTGCGCGAACAGGCGGGTAAGCGCCGACAGGTCGGCCTTCTCGTCGCGGCCCGCGTAAGCGGTGCAGAGATCCACCGCGTGGGCGCCGTCCTCCTGCTGCTCGAGGGCGACCTTCAAGGCTCCGGGGTAATCGTCCGCCAGGAGCAGATCGCGGAAACGGCGGGAGCCGTTGGCGTTGGCCCGTTCGCCGATCAGGAGAGGCGGGATTTCCTGCCGGATCTCCACGGCCTGATACAGGCTGGAAAGGGACGGCTTCCACCGGGGGTCGCGGCTCGCCGGGGATGCGCCCGAGAGGGCTTCGGCAAGGAGGCGGATGTGCTCCGGAGTGGTGCCGCAGCAGCCCCCGACCACGCATACGCCTTCCTCTTCGACGAACGCCTTCATCTGCTCCGCGAAGGCTTTCGGCGAGAGGGGATATACGGTCCGGCCTTCCATCACCTGGGGGATCCCCGCGTTGGGGATGCACGAGACCCTGCCCGGCCAGGTGCGGCAAAGGGTGCGGATGTGCGACTTCATCCCTTCGGGCCCCGTCGCGCAATTCAAGCCCAGCGAGAAGACCGGGAACGGTTCTATCGCCGCCGCCGCCGCGGCCACGTCCGAGCCGACCAGCATCGTCCCCGTGTTCTCGATCGTCAGGGACACCATCACGGGGATGCTCTTCCCCAGCCGCTCGAGCTCCTCGAAGCAGGAGACGAGGGCGATCTTGACCTGCAGGAGGTCCTGGCACGTCTCGATCAGAAGCAGGTCCGCCCCCGCCTCGGCCAGCGCGCGTATCTGCCGGGCGTATGACCTCGCCATCTCGTCGAACGATATGTGCCCCAGCGACGGAAGCTTCGTCGTCGGGCCGACGGCCCCCGCCACGAGGGCCCGCGGCGAGTGCCGCCGTACGGCCGCGCGCGCGCGCTCCACCGCCGCGGCGTTTATCTCCTCGACGCGGTCCTGAAGGCCGTACTCGGCAAGCACTATGTCGTTGGCGCCGAAGGTGTTTGTCTCGACCACTGTGGACCCCGCCGAAAGGAATGCGCCGTGCAGCTCCTCGATCGCTTCCGGCGCCGACAGGTTCAGGTATTCGTTGCATCCTTCGTAGGGACCCCAGGCGGACGCGGGCAGGCGCATGCGCTGGAGATTGGTGCCGCAGGCGCCGTCGAAGATGATGATTTTATCGTCCAACACTCCCACTTGGATCCTCCGCGTTCCCGCCCGCCGTTTCCGGTCTTCAAGCGGGCCTGTAAGTTGCCTATCCTACAAGGGAAATTAATTGCGGTCAAATGGACCGCTTTTGGCTTGACTTGCGGAAACCTTTCTTGTTATTAAGATAGTCGGACTGTATACGGTATACAATCTGCTTGTTCCGAATCAAGCACATTCAAGTCATTTTA
>DATBLU010000311.1:0-12094 GCA_036555205.1 Candidatus Deferrimicrobiaceae bacterium | reverse complement strand
CCTTACCACGTTCCGGTCGATCAGCGGCATCAGGCGAACGAGAAACGGCTCCATCTTCCTTCCGGACTTCCCTGCGCCCAGCGCCTCGTACGTGTAAGCCGACTGCCCCCCGTCCTTCAGGCCCACTCGCGATACGGTCGTCCGGTCCTGTTTCCTCACGATCGAAAATTCCCGCTCCTCCTTGCCGATGAAGGAGGAGACGTACGTGTCCAGGGCATTTGCGATTTTCACAAGGGTCCCCAGCGGGGGCGAGGTCATGCGGTTCTCGATCTGCGATAGCAGCGCCGCCGAGAACCCCGTCTTTTCCGCCAGCTGCTGGAGCGAGACGCCGCGGGATTCCCGGAACTTGCGGATGTGGTCCCCTACCTGGACTTCCGGATCCCCGGCTGCCGGCCCCCAGTCCCCCGACTCCTCGGCGATCTTTGAAAGCAGGTCGTCCAGCGATTCGTCACGGGTGATGTCGGGCAAATGATTCCCCCTCCTTCAGGGCGTTGACGTTGAGCGGTATGAACTTCTCGTATTTCCTGGATATGACCTTTGGAAGGCAGTCGAAAAGCGTCTGCATCTCCACTACACCGGTGACCGTCACGTACGCCCCCAATGCCACCATCGAGGCCAGCTGCTGGCTGCCGACTACCTCCCTCGCGATATCGTTCGCCGGTATGGACAGAAGCCGCACGTCCGTCCTATCCACCTTCGCGGGGTCGACCAGCGAGCTGTTGATCACCAGGTCGCCTCCCTCCCTGATGGAAGGAAGATACTTTCCCAGCGACGGGCCGTTCATTATTACGCAGGCCTTCGGGCGGCCCACCACGGGTGAGCCTATCTCTTCGTCGGAGATGACGACGGTGCAATTGGCCGTCCCTCCGCGCATCTCGACCCCGTAGGCGGGGAAATAGGTCACGTGCCTTCCCTCTTCCATCGCCGCTATGGACAGAAGGTTGCCGATCATGAGGATCCCCTGGCCTCCGAACCCGGCCATGATGACGTCGGCGTTCACAGGAAGTCCGCCTGTTTGCGTTCCTTGTAAACCCCGAGCGGGAAGTATTCCGACATCTCGCCCAGTACCCGCTTCTGGGCGTCGATCGGCTTCATCCCCCAGTTCGTCGGGCAGGTGGACAGGAACTCGACGATAGAAAAGCCCATTTCCTTTATCTGCATGTCGAACGCTTTCCTGACCGCCTCCTTGGCCTTCCGGATCTGCGCCGGCGTGCTGGTCGCCACCCTGGCCGAGTAGGCGGTCCCCTCGAGCGTGGCCAAAAGCTCCGCCATCTTGATCGGATATCCGTCTTTCCGGAAGTCGCGGCCGTATGGGGACGTGGATGTCTTCTGCCCCAGCATCGTGGTGGGGGCCATCTGTCCCCCGGTCATGCCGTACGTCGTGTTGTTGACGAAGATGATGGAAATGTTCTCCCCGCGGTTCGCAGCGTGTATGACCTCGGAAGTGCCGATCGCCGCGAGGTCTCCGTCCCCCTGGTACGTGAAGACGAACTTGTCGGGCTGGGCCCGCTTCACCCCCGTGGCGACCGCCGGTGCGCGCCCGTGGGGAGCTTCCGCAACGTCGACGTCGATGTAGTCGTAAAGGAACACCGCGCATCCCACGCACGCGACGCCTATGGTCTTCTCCCGCAGCCCGAAATGGTCGATCGCCTCCGCCACTATCCTGTGCGCGATTCCGTGGTGGCATCCGGGGCAGAAGTGGGATTTCACGTCCACCAGGCTCTTCGGCCTGGAGAACACCTGCCTCTTGAATCGATCCTTTCCTTCCGTTTTCATCGCCGCTTTCCCGCCAGATTCCTGATCTCGCCTAAGATCTCCTCGGGAGTCGGCATGGCGCAGGGCTTTCCCATGAACCGGATCCTGTCGTGGAAGGTCGTGCTAATCCTGACGTCTTCCAGCATCTGCCCGGTGTTCATCTCCACGACCAGGACGACGTCGGCCCTGGCCGCGGCCGCATCCACCTGGGCGGCGGGGAACGGGAAGAGGGTGACCGGCCGCAGCATGCCGACCGCTATCCCTTCGCCCCGGGCCCACTGGATGGCGGTCTTGCAGACGCGGGCCGCCGTGCCGAATGCGACCACGACTATCCTCGCCCCGTCGAGGCGGTAGTCCTCGAAGCGCACCTCCTTTTCCTGCATCAGCAGGTACTTCCGGTGCAGCTTCCAGTTGTGGACCTCGATGGCGTTGTCCTTCAGATAAAGCGACTTGACGTGTTGCCTGGGGCGGCCGGCGCAGCCTGTCAGCGCCCATGGCTTCCCGGGATCAACCGTCGACTCGTACGCAACCGGCTCGAAGGGTTCCTTCATCTGCCCCACGATCGCGTCGCCCAGTATCATGGCGGGGTTCCTGTACTTGTCGGCCAGGTCGAACGCGAGCATCGTAAGGGAATACATCTCCTGTACGGAATGCGGCGCCAGGACGGGCATCCTGTATCCTCCGTGGCCTCCGCACTTGACCGCCTGGAAGTAGTCTCCCTGCGAAGGGGCGATCCCCCCCAGACCCGGCCCCGACCTTGAGATGTTGACGATGACGGCGGGCAGTTCCGACCCGGCCATGTACGACAGCCCCTCCTGCATCAGCGAAATCCCGGGACCCGAGGAAGACGTCATGACCCGTTTCCCCGAAGCGGAGGTCCCGAGTATGAAGTTGATGGTGGCTACCTCGCTTTCGGCCTGCAGGAAGGTGCCGCCGATCGGGGGCAGGTGCGCCGACATGTATTCGGGGATGTCGTTCTGCGGGGTGATCGGATAGCCGTAATAGTACCTGCACCCTGCCGCGATGGCGCCGACGCAGATCGCCTCGTTCCCTTTCATCAGGACGCGTTGCGCGGCGGCGGTCGCCAGTCTCATCGCCAGACCTCGATGCAGACGTCCGGACAGGCTTCGGCGCAGACGGCGCACCCAGTGCAGTCATCCGGCCGCGCGAAAAAAGCGGCCGCGTATCCCTGCGCGTTGATCCTGGCGCCGATCTCGATGCAGTTCTTGGGGCACGCGGGCACGCACAGCTCGCACGCCTTGCATCGCTCGAAGTCGATCTCGATCCGTCCAGTCGCCGGCATCTGTCAGTCGTACTTCGGCTTGAATTCGAAGAAGTGCGTCGTGTCGATGGTCCGGATCGTCCTCGATTTGGAGCGCATCACTATGGATTGCGTGTGCGCGCCGCCGCTGAAGAAACGGACGCCCTTGAGGTAATCTCCGAAGGTCACCCCGGTTGCGGCGAACATCACCTCGGTCCGCGCGAGGTCTTCCATCTGGTAGACGCGGTTGGGGTCCTCCACGCCCATCGCCCTTGCGCGCTCGGCCTCCTCCTTGTTGCGGAACTTGAGGATCCCCTGGAAATCGCCGTCGAGGCACTTGAGCGCTGCCGCAGCGAGGACCCCCTCGGGCGCTCCTCCGATCCCCATGAGAACGTCCACGCCCGATTCCTCCTTCGCCGTGGCGATGGCGCCCGCCACGTCGCCGTCGCCGATCAGCTTTATCCTCGCGCCGGATTCCCGGCATTCACGTATGAGCTCCTGGTGGCGCGGCCGGTCCAGGATTATGACGCAGAGGTCCTCAACGTATTTCCTGAGCGCCTTGGCTATGCTGCGCAGGTTTTCCGTCGGGGAAGCCGAGATGTCGATCGAGCCCTTCGCCTTGGGGCCCACCGCCAGCTTCTGCATGTAGGTGTCGGGCGCATGGAGGAACCCCCCCTCTTCCGCAATCGCTATGACGGCGAGGGCGTTGTTGCCGCCGGTGGCGACGATGCTCGTTCCCTCCAGCGGATCCACCGCGATGTCGACCCGAGGCGTTTCGGCGGCCCCGACCTCCTCTCCGATGAAGAGCATGGGAGCCTCGTCGCGCTCCCCTTCTCCGATCACCACCCGCCCCTTGAACTGGACGTAGTTCAAGGCTTTCCGCATTGCGGTAACGGCGGCTTCGTCCGCGGCGATGTTGTCTCCCCGTCCCATCAACCGGGCGGCCGCGAGCGCCGCGGCTTCCGTGACCCGGACCACTTCCATCGCAAGATTTCGCTCCACGACTCCTCCCTTTTACCGTGTTTTTTCCACAGGCCTTTCGGATCCGGGAATGCCGGCGGGATTACGACCGCCCCAGCAGGTAGCCGATAAGGCGCGTCCCGATATCCACGAACTGCCCGGTGGATCGGGCGTCAGCCTCCGTGTACCTTTTCCCGGGGAATGAAGCCAGACCTTCCGGGGCCGGATAGAAAACGAATGGGACAGGTTCCTGGGCGTGTGTCCGGATGGAGACCGGCGTCGGGTGGTCCGGCAGCACGAGGACGGCCAGGTCCCCCCCGTCTTTCGCCCGGGGCAGGATAAGGGAAAGCATCTCCTTGTCGATCCGCTCGATGGCCCTCACCTTGTCGGGGGCGCTCCCGTTGTGCCCCGCTTCGTCGGGCGCCTCCACGTGGATCAGGACGAAATCCTTCTTTTCCAGCTCCTTGAGAGCATATTCCGCTTTTCCACGGAAATTGGTGTCCACGTATCCGGTGGCCCCTGGAACATGTATGACCGACAGGCCGCAATAGATCCCGATTCCCTTGATCAGGTCGACGGCGGCGACGACCGAGCCCGAAAGCCCGTACTTTTCCGCGAACGGAGTGATTCTCGGCGCCTTGCCCTGCCCCCAGAGCCAGATGGAGTTTCCCGGCAGCTTCCCCTCGGAGCGGCGCTTGCGGTTGACGGGATGGTCGTCGAAAACTTCCCGCGATATCTCCATCAGGTCCAGCAGCAGTTCCGCCCCGTCCCCCCGTGGGAGGTAATCCGTTATCTTTTTCCCGTGTATATCGTGCGGCGGGGTCGTTTCCACCGCATCGTTGCCGCCGGGCCAGATCATCAGGTTCCTGTAGCTGACTCCGGGGAAAAACCGGACCCCGGATTCCCCGCCCCCGGGCGGGTACGAGTCTCCGATCTTGTCCTCGAGAGCTTTCAGGAGCTCCGCGGATTCCGCCGACGAGATGTGCCCGGCGGAAAAATCCTCCATCTCGGTGTCGGCGCCGTCGTTTTTGAGCGCCACGACGTTGCAGCGGACCGCAACGTCGTCCTTGCCCAGCTCGATCCCCATCGAGGCGGCCTCGAGGGGGGACCTGCCGGTGTACACTTCGCGGGGGTCGTACCCGATGATGCTCAAGTTCGACACGTCGCTGCCCGGGTACATCTCCTTCGGTACGACCTGCACCGTTCCCAGCGCGCCGTTGGAGGCCATATAATCGAGGTTCGGTATCTCCGCCGCTTCCAGGGGCGTCCGGTTTCCAAGCGCGGCGACGGGCCAGTCGGCCATGCCGTCACCGATCAGGATGAGGTATTTGCGCGGCATTATTGCTCCCCCTAGAATCCCAGGACCTTCATGACTTCGTTCATCGCGGGAGGGATGGTCACCGGGGACACCGACTGCGCGATCGCGTTGTCGGGGTCCTTGAGGCCGTGCCCTGTGAGCGTGCAGACGATCCGGTCTCCGCGCCGGAAAAACGACTCCTTGGCAGATTTTATCACACCGGCGATGGAAGCCGCCGATGCGGGTTCGCAAAAGATGCCCTCGGTCTCGGCGACGAGCTTGTACGCCTCCAGTATTTCGGCGTCGCTCACCATCCTGATGATCCCTCCCGACTCGTCCCGCGCCGCTTCCGCCTGCTTCCACGACGCCGGGTTGCCGATCCGGATGGCGGTCGCGACGGTCTCGGGCTTCTCGACGGGGCGGCCCCGGACTATCGGCGCGGCCCCTTCGGCCTGCCACCCCAGCATTTTCGGCAGCCTGGCCGTCCTGCCCGCCTCGCGGTAGGCCTTGTAGCCGGCCCAGTAGGCGGTTATGTTTCCCGCGTTCCCTACGGGCAGAACGTGGTAGTCGGGAGCGTCGCCCAGCGCGTCGCAGACCTCGAACGCGGCGCTCTTCTGCCCTTCGATCCTGTAGGGGTTGACCGAGTTGACCAGGGTAAGGGGGTACTTGTCCGAGATCTCCCGCACCAGCGTCAATGCCTGGTCGAAGTTCCCCAGAATCTGGATCACCCGCGCGCCGTGGATCATGGCCTGCGACAGCTTTCCCAGGGCGATCCTGCCCTCTGGAATAAGCACGAACGCCTTCATCCCCGCACGTGCTGCGTATGCCGCGGCCGAAGCGGAGGTGTTTCCCGTGGAGGCGCATATCACCGAGTCCGACCCCTCGGCCTTCGCCTTGGACACCGCCATCGTCATCCCGCGGTCCTTGAACGACCCGGTGGGGTTCAGCCCCTCGCACTTGAGGAATATCTCGGTACCCGGGGCGATCAGGCGCGCCAGCCCGGGCGCCGGCGCCAGCGCGGTGTTGCCCTCCAGCAGAGTCACCACGCAGTCGTCCGGGACTTGCGGAAGAAAGGCGGAATATTGGCGGATGACCCCTTCCCAATGCATCGCGTGGGCTTCCTTTTCCCTAAAGGTTGTTTTCGATCCGGATCATGCGCGTGCGGTCCAGTACGACCGGAAGGCGGTCTGTCTCCGCAAGCGCGGCGCGCATGTCGCTCTCCCTGGCGTGGTGGGTCACGATGACGATCGGCACGGCGCTTTCTTCCTTCCTCCCCTTCTGTATGACCGAGGAGATGCTTATGGAGTGCGCGCCGAGGGCGCCGGCGATCCTGGAGAGCACGCCCGGCTTGTCGACCACCTGGAAGCGCAGGTAATACTCCGACTGCACGTCCTCGAACGGTGAAATCGAAATTTTCTCGGCCGGGTCGTGCAGGAAGAAGCCGCTCGGCGGGATCCTGCCCGTCCCTCCCGCGCGCAGGTTCCGGGCGATCTCGATCACGTCGCTGACCACCGCGGATGCCGTCGGACGCATGCCGGCGCCCTGTCCGTAGAACAGCGCGGAGCCGATGAAGTCTCCCTTCACGTATATCGCGTTGTTGGACCCTCCGACGGTGGCCAGGAGATGGTCCGCCGGGATCATCGTCGGATGGACACGCACCTCCACGCCGTCAACTTTTTCCTTGGCGATCGCCAGCAGCTTGATTACGTATCCGAACTCCCGGGCGTAGGCTATGTCCAGGGCGGGGATGTCGCGGATCCCCTCGACGAAGATATCCTTGGGCGATGCGTACATTCCCGTGGCGAGCCACACAAGTATCGCAAGCTTGTGCGCGGAATCGATCCCGTCCACGTCGAACGACGGGTCCGATTCGGCCAGCCCGGCTGCTTGAGCCTCGGCGAGCACTTCGGCATATCCCTTTCCTTCGTTCGCCATCCGGCTCAGGATGTAGTTGCAGGTGCCGTTTATGATCCCGTAGATCTCCCGGATCCGGTTCGCAGCCAGCCCTTCGCGCATCGCGCGTATGATCGGGATCCCTCCGCCCACGCTTGCCTCGAATCCCATGTCCACGCCTGCGGCAATCGCCGCCTTGCAGATCTCCGGGCCGTGCTCCGCCAGGAGCGCCTTGTTCGCCGTCACGACGGACTTGCCGTTGCGGATCGCCTCCAGGATGTAATCCTTCGCGGCCCCGGTTCCGCCGACCAGCTCGATCACGATCTGGACGTCAGGGTCCCTTGCGACCTTGTACCCGTCGGTGGTAAGCAGCCCCTCGGGGACGGGCACGCCGCGGTCCCTGTTTATGTCGAGGTCGGCGATCCCGCGAATGCGGATGGGGACGCCCACGCGCCGGCGAAGCAGCTCCGCGCTTTCCTGGAGCAGCTTCACGGTCCCGGACCCTACGGTCCCGAACCCGATGATGCCGACGCCGATTTCCTTCGGCCTGTCTCTCATTTCGACTTGACCTTCGCTTGTGCGGGCGCGTGCTGCATAAGGGTCTTCACGCCGCGGATAGCCTGCCGTATTCGATGCTCGTTTTCCACGAGGGCGAAGCGTACGAATCCCTCGCCGTGCTCTCCGAAGCCTACACCGGGCGAAACCGCGACCTTTGCCTTGGTCAGCAGGAGCTTGGAGAATTCAAGCGATCCAAGCGGCGCAAAGGCTTCCGGCAGGGGCGCCCAGACGAACATCGTCCCCTTCGGCTTGGGGAATTCCCACCCGATGCGGGCGAAACCGTCCACCAGGCAGTCTCGCCTTTTCCTGTAGATCTCGACGGCCTCCTCCACGACTCGATGGGGCCCGTTCAATGCCACGGTTGATGCTATCTGGATAGCCTGGAACATGCCGTAATCGAGGTAGCTCTTGAGCCTCGTCAGCGCGGAAACCATCCGCTTGTTGCCGACAACGAACCCCACCCGCCAGCCGGGCATGGAATACCCCTTCGACATCGAGTACATTTCCACGGCGACGTCCTTGGCTCCGGGGACCTGCAGGATGGAGGGCGCCTTGTACCCGTCGAACACCAGGTCCGCGTAGGCGAGGTCGTGGACCACGAGCATCTCGTGCTCCTTCGCGAAGGCGACGACGCGCTTGAAGAAATGAAGGTCCACAACCTCGGTCGTCGGGTTGTGCGGGAACGAAATGATCATCACCTTCGGCTTGGGCCACAGGGTCTTCATCGCCCGCTGCGCGCGGTCCATGAAGTCGCCTTCCCCGCTGGTGAGCGAGATCGAGCGAACGTCGGCTCCCGCGATGACCACCGAATACGCGTGGATCGGATAGGTGGGATTCGGCACCATCGCGATGTCGCCGGGGCCCATTATCGCCAGCATGAGGTGGGAAATCCCCTCCTTGGCGCCTATTGTGGCGATCGCCTCGGTATCAGGATCAAGGTCGACGTCGTACTTGCGCTTGTACCAGGCGCAGATCGCCTGCCGCAGCTTCGGTATCCCGCGCGACAGGGAATACCTGTGGTTGCGGGGATTCTTCGCCGCCTCGATGAGCTTGTCCACGATGTGCTTGGGAGTCGGCAGGTCGGGGTTCCCCATGCCGAGGTCGATCACATCCTCGCCCGCGCGGCGCATTTTCGATTTGAGCTCGGTCACCACCGCGAAGACGTACGGCGGCAGCCGCTTGATGCGTGGGAACTCTTCCATTGGGCTTCTCCCGGAAAGTTTAAAGAAGATATGCTAATGAATCGCGGCGGTTAAGTCAATTTCGGCCCGCCGAGCACACCGGCTCCGCTTCGCTCGCATGTGACGGCTGCCAGCTCCGCCTCCTCGGAGGGGGACTCCGTTCGTGGCTCGCCGTGCGATACACCCGCACGGCTGCGCTTTACCTCACTGCGCCCCCCTCCTGCGGTGGCTTTGCTGGCAGCCGTTCAATCGACGAAGTGTAGTATGTGGCGGGGCTAGGAGATCGGCGGGAGGGCGGGGTTTTTGGGCGCGTTCCGGCGGACTCGGTACTTCCTGAAGCCGCCGAGGCCGGCAAGCCCGCTCGCCAGCAGGAGCAATGTCGACGGCTCCGGGACCGGGTTGGTCCCATCGCCGCCCTCGGCCCTCCGGAGGTTTCCCCCGATGTAGGCTCCGCCATTGTTCGTTAGGATGTCGTAGTAGATGGTAAGCCCCCCCAGGTCGAGGGAGGACCCCTCGCCGAGGATGAGGTTGTTTACATACAGGTCCCCGATACCGTCGAGGTGGAGAAATCCCCCTCCGGATAGTTCGAGCGTCCCCCAGGAGAAGTCTCTGTTTCCCCCGGCGTCTCCGAAATAGAATTCGTGCGACATGCCGAACCCGTTGAAAGCAAGGTAGGCAAGCGCGGTATCCCAGGATCCGTTCTGCTCACTGTAGTTGAGGAAGTTTCCGCCGATAAAGAAGTTGTCGCCGGCGCCACCGACGAGATACCCTTCGGAGTTGACGGTCAGGTCCGTGAAGAAGTTGCTCGACGGGTCGCTTATGTACGCGCCGTTGTTGGTGAAAGTTCCGTTGAAGGTCACGGATGTATCGGTTACCGTCACGGTGCCGTTGTTCAGCACGCTCGCGGAGACGACCCTTTCGCCTGTCCCGCTTATATAGAAGTTGCCGTTATTGATGAAGTCCGGTCCGGTGGAATACGGAGGTCCGCCGGTCGGCGGCAGGCTGTAAACAGACAGATTCCCTCCGGAATAGCTGAAAGTGCCGTCATTTATGATTCCTCCCGCGGAAAGTCGGCCCCAGCTGCCGAACATATCCTCGCCGGAAAGGTTGTACGTGCCGTTCGCGCCGATTGTAAGGACGTTCGATACGTTATTATTCCCGCCGGTATGATTGAACGTTGCGGATCCAGTCCCCGTGCCGGTGCCGACCTGCATGCTCCCCGCGTATAGGTTGCCTCCCATCAGATCATATATGCCCGTGCCGGACTGCCCGCCGACACGGAGGCCGCCGGACAGGATGCTCCCGGCGACGTTCATTCCGCCGGTCTGGCGGAAAATGCCGTTCCCCCCGTTCCCGATATATTGGTTTGCGGCCGAAAGGGTGCCGCCGCTGAGAGCGTAGATTCCGTTACCCTCGTACCCTATATTGTCGCCGCCCAGGAACAGGCTGCCGGACAGCAGGTTCTCACCGCCTGTTTGGTTAAATTCACCTCTGCCGCGAAATCCTATGTACTCGTCGACCGCCGAGAGGCTGGTCGTGGCGGTAGGGAATCCAGGGAGGAATCCGGGGAGCCCCCCTCCCGAAATCCCGCTCAGCTCATAGACGCCGCGGCTGCCTGCATATCGGCCGAGGTACAGGTCGCCGGCTACGGTATTCGTGCCCCCGAACTGGTTAAAGACTCCGGACCCGTAGTTTCCGATTACTTCGGTCGATGCCCATAGCTCTGGTATGCCAACGGTGGGATTCATCGAGTAGGCGCCGGTGCCGCCAAGAAGCTCGCCGATCGTAAGCGTGCCGGTACCTACGGCGGCTTCTCCGGGTTTGAGTGTAACCGCGCCGATGCGATGGCTCCCCATATGTTGCGTAAACGACCCGTTCCCTGCGCGTCCGACGACTTCGTCGCCAGCTTCGAGAAGCACGTTGCCGTGCATGGTGTAAGAGCCGTTCCCTCCGGTGTCGTAACCGATGTAGAGCAAGCCGGCGGCATGGACGCTATCGAGGGAACCGTAATGATCGAAGACGCCGGTCCCCGAATAGCCGATGTATTCAACCCCCCCGGTAAGCCGGGCGGGAGATGCTATTAAGCCGGTTCCTTCCAGCCTGTACGTGCCCGACGCTCCATTCGCGCCAATCGTCAGCTCGTTCACGTTACTGGTCCCGCCTGTGTGGAGGAAATTGCCTGGGCCGTGGTTGCCGACGAAAACCGCATTGGCGGAAAGGGCCCCGCCGCTAAAGTCATATCGCCCTATGAACCCATCCGACATCCCGATCATGGCTGTGGTCAGGCTGTTGATGCCGCCGGACTGGTTGAAAACTCCGTTGTTTATTTCCATGCCGAACGCATCAACCGTGCCGTTGGATAGGGTGTACGTACCGAAGGCTTGGGAACCTATCAAGAGGGATCCCGCGGTGTTCGTTCCCCCGGACTGGGTGAAGACCCCTGCGCTCGAATTCCCAAGGGTTTCAATGTTGGCATCGAGGCTCCCGCCTCGAAGGACGAACGTCCCGACCCCGCGCTCTCCGACGGAGAGAGCATCCGTCGACGTATAGCCGCCGTCCTGGGTGAAAGTTCCGTCGACTACGAGTGTGGAGCCGGCGGTGTTTGTTCCCCCTGACTGGAAAAAATTTCCGGCGGATTCGATCAGTTCCCTCGAAGCACTCAATACGCCGCCCACAAGGTTATACGCTCCGATGGCTATATCAAGGGTTTGACTAATGATATTTGTCCCGGCGGTCTGCAAAATAACTCCTGCAGAGACGACCCCATCGGCGGATGTACTCCCGACGGTTTTCTCGTAGTCGGCTATTACTGTACCGCCATGCAAAGCCATCGTGCCGAAACTTTGTACCATTACCTCACTGGCGGAGAAGGTGTACGGGGCGTCGATCCGGAGGGTGAGGGGTGTTAAGTAAGCTGTATCTATGATGCTAACAAAATTGAAGCGGATCAGCTCCGGGACGTCATAAATCACCGTGGTGGGCACGGGGCTATCAAGATATTCATCGGAAGGGTATAGGAAGAATCCTATATCTGCTCCGTCTTGGGGCAGACTCCCTCCCTGCCAGTACGCTGCAGTACTCCAGTTGAAGTCGCTGGTAGTTGGGGGAGGATCTGCCATGCGCTGCCAGTTGAACTCTGCCGCACCCACCGGTATCACCGCAAGCATCGAACAGGCGAGCACTCCTGAC
>DATBLU010000274.1:0-6322 GCA_036555205.1 Candidatus Deferrimicrobiaceae bacterium | reverse complement strand
CAGCAGCCGGTTGAGCCCGTCGGGGCTGAACCACCCCCCCTCGCGCAGGCCCATGCTCATTCCGACCTGCGTCGGGAGCTCGAAAGGGGGTATGGAGGCGTCCCCGATGCGTACGACGGCCCGCCTGTCCGGGCTGGTGGCGACCACTTCCATCCTGGTGTCCATGGCGCTGAAGCGCCTTAAACCTCCCTCGACGCTCCACCCCCGGGGGACGGGACACGAGAATGCCCCCTCCGCCGGATCGCGCCATTCGACCATTGCGGGCAGGGCAATCCCTCCATCACGGCCTCCTTCTCCCTGCGGGCCCCCGCCCGAATAGAAGAAAGCGCCGAGCATCCGCTTCATCACGGGCTCTTCCCGGGCCCACGCATCGCGCGTCGACGCGATCGCGTAGAGGACCCCCTTGCCTTCCTGCTTGAAGCACAGGGCGACGCCGCGATAGCGATTCCCCGTCCTCGGCTCATAGGAGAACGACGCGACCGCAACCTCGGGACGACTGGAGACAAGGCGGCTTTTTCCCGCCTTGGCCCCCGGGAACAGGTCCGGCTCGACTTTCCCCACCCCCTGGACGACCCCGGCGGACTTCCCTTCGATCTTTTCGATGGGCCTCACGCATACGACGGACTCCGCCCCGCCCCCGGAGCCCGGCCGGAACGCTACGAACGCCCCGCCGCCGCGCTCCCGGACTTCCCACCCCTGCGGATGCGGAACGATGAGCCCGGTCTGCCCGCGGTAGACCGTCCACCCCGCCGGGATCTCGAAGCGGGTCGCACCCCGGGATTCCTGCCCCGCGCTTCCGTACAGGTCCTGGGCGGATACTTCCGGCGGCGCCATGGAAAGAAGGGAAAGACTTAAGGTGAGAAGTAAGAACGAACACGGAGAGACCACTCGACGAACCATGCGCCCGACCTCCATCCTGGGTTCAAGGCAAAGTTCGCGTGCGGTACGGCCAGCTTGATCCGGCCCCCTCCATCCCGATTATAGTCGATCGCGCCGGCCGCTTGCATCCATTTCGGCGAATTCGGGTTTAGATCACTTGATGGCCGTACAAGATATAATAATGTCCATCGGAGCGATTCCGGAAGGAGGGTTCGATGCGAAGGATATTCCTCGCGACGCTAAGTCTTGCGCTTGCCTGCTCGACCGCACTTGCCGGAGAGATCTACGGGACGATCAAGGAGGCCGGGAAACCGGTCAAGGCGGGAACGAAGGTCGAGGTCAAATGCCCCAAGGGAAGCTACGGCGCGGAGACGGACAAACTCGGTTCCTATCGCGTGTTCGTTCCGGAGCAGGGGAAATGCACCCTTTCGGTCAAATCGGGCGGCGCCGCCGCGCAGATGACCGTCAACTCGTTCGAGGATTCGGCGCGCTACAACCTCGTCCTCGATAAAAAGGACGGAAAAGCAGCCTTGCGGAGCGAGTGATCATGGAGCGCAAGGAAAAGGATTTTTGGGACAAGGCGGCGATCGTCCTCCAGCCGGTCGGCGGACTGCTGGCCGCCCTGGCCGTGGCCGGTCTCGGGTTCTTCGGCTCGCAATTCATCGAGAGGCGGCAGTCCGAGGAGACGCGCGCCCGGTTCACCTCCGAGCTTATCAGCAAGCGCGAGGAGGCTGACAGCGCCTTGCGCAAGGACATGTTCGTGTCCATCATCCAGTCGTTCCTCCGGCCCGAATCGACGTCCATCGACGATCGCCTGCTTAAGCTGGAATTGCTGGCGTACAACTTCCACGAGTCGTTGAACCTGAAGCCGCTTTTCTTCCAGCTCGAGCGCGACACCTACAATGCCGGAGGGGCGAAGGGCGCCGAACTGCGGGAGCGGCTCAGCAAGGTGGCGCGGGAGGTGACGCGGAAGGAGATGGTGGTGCTGGAAGAGGCCGGAAAGTCCTTCGAGCGGACCGTCGATATCGACGAACTCGCCGGCAATCCGGGCGGGATCCCGCTGGAGCCGGCAGTGTTGACGCTAAACAAGGTAGAGCGAAATTTCGCGCTCGTGGTAAAGAAAGTGGATGTCCGGCGAAAGGAGATGCAGATCCGGCTGGAGGTAAAGACCCGGAACGAGGACACCGGCGAATACCGCACCGACGACGCCGAGTTCTGGGTCGGTTATTACGATTTCCCGATGATCGACCATGTCCGGCTCTCCCGCGACCAGCGGTTCGCGGTCATCCTTAGAAACTTCAGCGGAGGAAGCGCGAGGATCGCCGCCGTCTACTTCCCGGGGGCGTATGCGAGCCTTAAAGAAAAGCCGTACGTCCAGGAGCTGGTCAAGGGCCTGCTTCAGACCAATAAGCCCGCCGAAGGAGCAGGCCGGTAGCCCCTCTTCACGCGACGACCCTGACGCAGTTCCTGCCGCCGAATTCATTGTCGACGCAGGAGGAACAGGAAGGATCGTTCTCCCAGTTGCCGTCGACGATAAAACGGTACTCGTACCTTCCCGGTTCAAGGGCAAGAGTTGCCTTCCATATTCCTTTCTTGTCCTTTTTCATCGGATTCGCTTGGGGATTCCACTGGTTGAAGCTCCCCGCCAAGGAAACCTCCTTCGCTTCCGGAGCGGAAAATTCGAACTTGGTTTTTCCTTTAAGGGACTTTACACCCGTCACATCGCCTTCCGTCTTTTTTCTCACCGACATATCGTCTCCCGATTCATCCGGTTACCGGTTGAGCGCGGAAACCCTCCATCATGGCAATCGTTTTCCCGATCTTTTCGTCGCCGACCGCAAGCTCCAGAAGCATCAGCTCCTCCTCGTACACATCCGGAGGAATGTGATCCTTGATCTCCGGTTCCAGCACATGAAAAACCTTCAGGTGCAAGGCCTCTCCCGCCAGCGGTCCGGCCCAGCTTGGGTCTCCGTCCATGACCGTCCTGGATCCGACCTCGAGGTATTGCTCGTTGGTGACTCCCCACACGACGATCAGGTTCTCCGGCCCGTGTTCCTTCGCCGCCTTCTTGATCTCTTCTTGACTCGCCGAGTCAAGCGCAAGGGCGGCCGTTCAGACGAAACAGGCTTCCCGGACCAGCACGACCTGCGCCCCGGCCGCCTCCAGGCACTTTTTGAGCGACTCCGCCTTGATCTCCTGGCCGTCCCCGAAGGCGATCACTTTTTTCCCTTCAAGCATCTCTTTTTCCCTCCGCATGTTTCGGGTTCCTTTCCAGGACGAAGGACAGGCCGTCCGACAAGTTCGTCATCCGGGTCAAGAACGGGCTCCCCTTGGCCACTATCATGATACGCCTTTTTTTTCCTTCCATGATTTCTCTGATTCCGTGCGCGATGTAGGGGATTCCGGCGGGGATGTGCCCCTGCGTCGGGGCGAAGCCGACCAGCCCCCGTTTCTCGATGAATTCGTTCATCCGGGATTTGTCGATTTCCTTCTGCTGGACGGCCAACGCCGCGATGAGCCGGTAGTTCTTCAGGGGGATGTCGTCCTGGCCGATCGGGAGCGTGATCTCCGGATTCTGCAGTTCGGTGGCGTAGCGGTCGATATCCGTCATTTTCAATCCGTGGGCTTTCAGCGGCTCCAAAATCAGGCTCTCCTGGATGCGCTGCTGCGACCCGCCCGCGCCTATCGGGTACTTCCCCAGCAGATCGAGCCGAAGAATGGGCGAGCGGCCGTCGTCTTCGGTCACCAGGAAGGCCACTCCCCCGATCAGGTCCTCCAGAATCGGCATGCCCTTGTCGAGATGCCCCTGGAATTTCATCCCCAGCTTGGCGAGCGATCCCCCGGCCACGACGGCCACCTTCCGGAACAGCCCCGCCTTGACCAGGGCGGCCGCGTGGAGAATGCCGTAATGGGGCCCGACGCAGAACGATTTGACGTCGCAGGAGGTGGCGTTGCGGCACCCCGCCATTTCGCCGATGGCGCGGGCCAGGTTGCCGCCGCCCCGCTGGTACCGGTCGCCGGCCGCCTCCTCCGAGCAGCTGATGATGAAATCGATCTCCGACGCATCGGAATTAGAGCGTTCGAGCAGATGCCGGAGCGCCAGAAACGCCGAAGCCTTCGTGATCAGGTTCTCCATCAGCACGAGCGCCGAAAGCGATTCGTCCTCGTCGTGATGCCTCTGAAAACAGCCGATCAGCGCATCCTGATGGTAGAGAGGCACCGATCCGTCCCGGTCCATCTTCATCCGGATTTCGTCCATGCTTTTGCCGCGGCGCAATTTCTGAACCAGATCGTCCCGTCCGAACAGCGGATGTTCGACGATCGCCTGCAAAACGATTTCGTGCAGGAACCGGCTTTCCAGCCAGACCAGGTCGTAGGAGGATTCGTCCGTCGCCGCCTTCAAGAGAGCGAGGAACTCCTCCTGGGGCATGAATTCCCCGAACGGGCCGGTTCGGCCGAACGCGCGGTCACGGTTCAGGAGATGCCGGAACCAGGGCTGTTCAAGCGTTCGGAGCGTGTCCGGCTCCATGTTTCCGATGAATACCTGGTTGGGGGCGTAGCGCACGGCGTCCTCGAAGGTTCGCAGACGATCCCTGATTTTCCCCTCGAGGTCCGGATGCTTCTTTATTTCCCTTGACGGCTTGGAGCCGTGACGGACGAAATCGGGAAGGTGGACGAGGATATTGGCGCATTCCCGGATAATGACGTGATCCGCATCCACGTCAGTTCTCCAGGATCGCTTTCACGCCGTCTTCGATACGTTTTTCGGTCGAGCCGTCGAACCCGTCTATCCGGAGAACGTTTCGTCCGCCCTTGAAAAACAGAAGGGCCGGAACGCCAACGATCTTGAACCGGGCGCAAAGGCCCTGGTTGTTCCAGGCGTTGACCTTGACGACCTTTACGTTCGGAAATTTTCCGGCTGCTCTTTCAAGGACCGGAACGAGTGCCTTGCAGGGGGCGCACGGCGGGGTGAAAAAGTCCACGAGGACGGGAATCCCCGATTCGATCACCTCTTTCTCGAAATCCCCCTCGCCGACTTCGACGAGATGCTCTCCCGGATTCATTGAACCGCCCCCCTCCTTCCGCCGGCGTTCAGGAAAAAACCGTCTGCCCTTCGATGGGCGTCTGGAGCGCGGCAATCGCTTTCTTCAACAGGTTCCGCCGCACTTCCTTCTCTTCCGCCCGCGGAAGCCTGGGGTTTCCCAGAGGATGGGGTATGGCGACCGCCGGAATGATCCGGTTGGCGCCCACGGTCTGGGAGATGGTGATGATGGAACAGATGTGCGCCACCGGGATTCCGGCGCGCTCGATCTCTTTTGCCATCGTTGCCCCGCAACGAGTGCAGGTTCCTCAAGTGGAAGTGAGTATGACCGCCTGGACTCCGTCCCGGATCAGATCGACCGCGATCTCCTTCGCGAACTTCTGGGCGTTGTCCACCGAGGTTCCGTTCCCCACGGTCGCGTAATACCACGGATGGGTCTTGAAGCCCATCTCCTTTTCCAGATCCCGCATCACGTCGATGGGAAGCACCCGGTTGGGATCCGCGTTGACGTAGGTGGTGTCATATCCGCCGTGGGCGGACTGATGGGTCCCGGCATCCGCCGTCTCCATCCCGTCCAGCGGATATTTCCCGTACTTGGAGGCGCTCGAGCTTTCGATATGGTCCGGATTTCCCGTCGGCACGATGCCGCCCGAGGTGACCAGGGCGATGGTCACCCCTTTCATGCCGGCAAGGGCCGGCTGCGGATCGACGCGGTCGAAAAAAGGTATCGGGTATTCGGTTTCGAACGGCTCCCCGCCGATCTTCCGAAGAAGCATGCCGATGGCGCGCCGGTAGGCAGGTTCGGCGTGGAAATAATTCCTCCGTATTCCCTGCTCGAAGCACCCTTCGGCCTTGGGGAACTCGATCTCCTCTCCGCGCAGCCTTTTGATGCCGAGCCGGACCATCTTGCGCGCCGCGTCTTCCATGCCGGACACGGTGCCGGCGGATTCGACGATTAGAGCCGTCTTCCTGTATTGGTCCACGCCGGGGTTCTCTTTGTACATCGCGGTGACGGCGGGGATGCCCAGCGGTTCCAACGACGAGCAGATCGCGCCGCAGGCCATTCCGTACCGTCCGGCGTTGAACGCCGGCCCGGCGACTACCAGGTCCGGCCGATGTCCCAGGATCGCGGGGATCCATTCCCGAAGGACGCTTTCCTGGTTCTCGGCGAAGTAGCTGTCCCCGCAGACGATCGTGGCGGCGATTTCGACGTCCGCGTTCTCCTCGCGGAACAGTTTCTCCAGGAGACGGCCGGGCCCTTGCGGGCCCTGGATCGTGAAAGGCTTGCAGTCCGCCTTCTCTTCGCCGCCCACGCCCCCGAAAAACTGGTTCACGTAATGGACGATCCGGTATTTCCGGTTCCGGGAGGCGTCCCCCATTTACTTGAACCTCGAGGAAATT
>DATBLU010000269.1:0-2734 GCA_036555205.1 Candidatus Deferrimicrobiaceae bacterium | reverse complement strand
CGTCACTCCGAAACGCGGAGCACGATTTTTCCTATATTGGCGTTCTCCTCCATCCGTGAATGGGCCCGGGCCGCCTCGCTCCAGTCGAAGACGGAATCCACCACCGGAAACAGCCTGCCGTCCTCGAACCGCGGCATCGCGAAGGCGGTGAATCTCCTTGTGAGCGCCACCTTGCCCTCCACGCTCATGCCGCGGATCCTGCTCCCAACGATATGCAGCCCGCGGGTCAAAAGCAGCGCCAGGTTCAGGTTCCCCGCCATCGAGCCTCCCATCATGCCGATGACGATGAGCTTCCCCCCCTCGGCGAGCGAGTGCATGTTCTGCTCGAAATACGCGGCCCCCACGCAATCCAGGACAAGGTCGACTCCCCTTCCTCCGGTCTGCGCTGCGATCCACGGCGCAAACGGCCCCTCATTGCGGTTCCACCCCGTCCGTGCTCCAAGCTCCAGGCAACGCCGGACCTTTTCGGGGGTTCCCGCCGTGACGAACGAACAGGCTCCCGCCTCGCGGATCAGCTGGATCGCCGCAATCCCCACGCCGCTTGCTCCCGCGTGAACGAGAACTTTGCGCCCTGCTTCGATCCCGCCCAGATCGAACAGGTTCCTGTAGGCGGTCAGGAACGCCTCGGGGATAGCGGCCCCCTCTTCGAACGACATGGAATCGGGAAGCCGGATGGCCAGACCGGATGGGATCGCCACCCGCTGGGCATATCCTCCTCCGGGGAGGAGCGCGCACACGCGGTCGCCCTCCCGGAAATCGCCGGCCGCGGGTCCCGCCTGCAACACCTCTCCCGCCATTTCCAGCCCCAGGATCTCGGAGGCGCCTTCCGGCGGAGGGTATTTACCGCGTCGCTGAAGCAGGTCCGCGCGGTTGAGAGCCGTCGCCCGGACCCGGACGAGCAGGTCCCCTCTTTCGGTGACCGGATCCGGGCACTCGCCGATCCGCAAGACATCGACGCCGCCGAATCCGGACAGGAGGACCGCCTTCACGCTTTCCGCCCCAGCCGCTACCGGACGCGGACCACAACCAGCTTGTCCACTCCCGATTCGGCGCCCCATACCTCGCCCGGCCGTCCGAGGATCTGGCGGACATTGGCGGGCGAGCTCGGCAGCCGGATCGCCTCGAAGGACTCCCGGGCCGGATCGAACTTTACAAGGGCATTGGCCCCGAAATCGCTCAGCCAGACTATATCCCGATCGTCCACGTATACCGCATACGGCCGGGGATCCTCCCCCGGAAGGAGCCACTCGCGCCACGTTCCCGACGCCGGGTCGTAAAGTCCCAGCCGTCCCCCGTGCCACTCGCTGACCCATATGCGGCCCTTCGAGTCGGACCAGACGCGCCTGGCTCCCTGCCTCTTCGTCGGCGGCTCTATAACACTGGCGGCCCCCGTGTCCGTGTCGATGCGTGCGATGTAGCTTCCGGCAAGGGAAGCGAAATAGACGCTGCCGTCCGGGGCCGAGGCGATCCCGTAAGGGCCGGATCCCTTAGGGGCGGGATAGACGGTCACCCTCTCGGTTTTGGTGTCCAGGCGGCCGTAGATGCCGCTTTGCCCGGTGAACCAGATCGTCCCCTTCTTGTCGAAAGCCGCGGTGTTCAGGTTGGCGTACGCGCTGCCGGCCGGAAGCGGAAAGATCCGGACTTTCTCCGTCCTCGGGTCCACGCGCACGATCGCGTTCAGGCCGCTGTCGGTCACCCATGCGGCGCCGTCCGGCCCGACGATGACTCCGTGCGGGCTCGACCCCTTTCCCAGGGGAATGTGGCGGGTTTTACCGGTCGCAGGGTCCAGCTTCCCCAGCGCCCCGCTTCGTTGCGCCGTGTACCAGACCCCTCCGTCCGGCGCGGGAGCGACATCGTGCGGGTGCGAGCCGCGCGGCACGGGATATTCCCGTATATCCGCCGCGCCTACACGACCCCCCTGGAAGCAGGCGATCAGCAGGAACAGGGCGAGCGACAATCCCCTCAGCGGCCGTTTTCTCATTGCCCCTCGCCCCTCCCTCCTTCCCGTGCCGCCGACTCTTATTTTTTAGGCCTCGGAAACTACTTCACTATCTTCCAGCTGCCGTCGGGCTGGCGGCACGCCGTCCCGTATGCCTCCTGCTCGCGTCCGCCGATTACGACCGTCTGCTGGTATTCCCTGCAGTGCTGCCCCTCCGCCGTCCTGTAGGTTCTCCTCGGGGTGATCGACCCGGAGTTGCCGCTGTCGGGATTTCTCCAGGTCCTCCTCTCGTCCGTCCTGCTGTGCTCAAGGCTGTACTGGGCGGTCCTCTCCATCTCCAGCCGATCCGCCCTGTCCAGGGACTTTCCTATTTCCTGCCCGATCAGCGCTCCGGCGAGGGTTCCGACGGCGACTCCGACGAGCCGACCGGTCCCATGTCCCACCTGCGCGCCAAGCACCGCGCCCGTCGCGCCGCCGATCAGGGTTCCCCCGCTTTCCTTCGGCCCCATCGTGGAGGCGCAGCCCCAAAGGGCCATGGCCAGAACAACGGGGACGACAACTAATCGCTTCATCGCGTATCCCCCTCCGCTCGTTGTATTTTCCTGCACGTATCTGTTCCGGGGAACTTTTCCCTTATGAAAATACGTGCGTACCGGCACGTTTATTCGTGGAGCGTTCAGGCCGGGGATTTTTCCATGTCCTTTGTGTACTTTCCGCGACGCGCGGCGCCGTTGCACATGGCGCGGCGATAAAACGCTCCCTGCGCATCGGGGACATTCGCGGGATTGCCTCTCC
>DATBLU010000261.1:0-3938 GCA_036555205.1 Candidatus Deferrimicrobiaceae bacterium | reverse complement strand
GGGTCAAGCAGGGATAACAGCCCTTCGAAAGGAGAGTGTGCCGCCATGAAAGTCCTGGCTCTCGACAACCTGCAGAAGGTCGGCATAGACGTATTCGTCAAGGAAGGGATCGAGGTCGACGTGAAGGGCAAGATGACTCCGGAGGAGCTTGCCGCGGTCATCGACAACTATGACGGAGTCGTCGTGCGCGGGGCCACGAAGGCCACAGCCGCCGCGTTCGAAAAGGTGTCCCGCACGAAGGTGATCGGCCGGGCGGGCAGCGGCACCGACAACATCGACAAGGTGGCCGCCACCAAGAAGGGCGTGGTGGTTATGAACACCCCCGGCGGCAATACCGTGACGACCGGCGAGCACGCCATCGCGTTGATGATGGCCCTGGCGCGCCAGCTCCCCCAGGCAACAGCCTCGATGAAGGAAGGGAAATGGGAGAAAAGCAAGTTCATGGGGACGGAGCTCACCGACAAGGTACTGGGCGTGGTCGGGATGGGAAACATAGGAAAAGTCGTCGCCGAGCGGGGCCTGGGGCTGAAGATGGTCGTGCTGGGGTACGATCCGTACGTGTCGAAGGAGGACATGGCGCGCCTGGGAGTGGAGTACGCCTCTCTCGACGAGTTGTACCGCCGGGCCGATTTCATCACCTTCCATACGCCTCTTACTCCCGAGACGAAGAACATGGTGAACGCTTCCTCCATCGGAAAGATGAAGAAGGGGGTTTTCATAATCAATTGCGCCCGCGGGGCTCTCATAAACGAGGCCGACCTGCAGGCGGCCCTGGAGTCGGGCAAGGTGAAGGGCGCGGCGCTCGACGTATTCCCCGTCGAGCCTCCGCCGCCGGAGACGCCGTACTTCAAGCACCCCAACGTGATCCTCACGCCGCACCTGGGCGCATCGACCACGGAAGCGCAGGAGAAGGTGGCGGTCCTGATCGCCGAGCAGATCTGCGACTTCCTCAAAAAAGGGACGATACGCAACTCGGTCAACTTCCCGTCGGTCTCGGCCGAGCTCCTGCCGACCTTGAAGCCGTACCTCGAGCTGGGCGAGAAGCTCGGCGCCTTTCACGGCCAGATGCTCGATACCCCCATTAAAGAGATGAAGGTGGAATACGTCGGGGAGGTGGGGAAGCTGGCAACCGCCCCGGTGACGATCTCGATTCTTAAAGGATTGCTCCAGTACCAGACCGAGGAGGTCAACCTGGTCAACGCGCGCATGGTCGCCGAAGAGCGTGGCGTCAAGGTTACGGAGGCCAAGGTCGCCCGCTCGGAGGATTACACCAGCCTGGTCCGCGTCCATGTCCTGTCCGAGAAAGGCGAATCGTCGGTTGCCGGAACCGTGTTCGGAACGGCGCCGCGCGTCGTGAGAATCAACTCGTTCCCCATCGAGGCGGACCTTTCGGGAGGGATCCTCATGCTGCAGAACCAGGACGTCCCCGGCGTCGTGGGAAGGGTCGGTACGTTCCTGGGAGAGAAGGGGATCAATATCGCCGGACTTCAGCTTGGCCGTTTGAAGGTCGGCGAGACCGCCGTATCGCTGATCAGCGTGGACAATCCCGTTCCCGAGCCGGTTCTCAAGCAGCTAAACAAGCTTCCCAACATCACGGCGGCAAAATACCTGACGTTCTAGGAAAGAGGCGAATTCTTGAAGAGCATCATCGTAATCGGCGCACAGTGGGGCGACGAGGGTAAGGGGAAGATCGTCGATATCTACTCGGAGTTTGCCGATACCATCGCGCGTTCGACGGGGGGGAACAACGCCGGGCACACGCTGGTGGTCAAGGGGGAAAAGTTCATCTTCCACCTGATCCCTTCGGGGATTCTCCACCCCGGGAAGAAATGCGTCATCGCCAACGGAGTGGTGATCGACCCGAAGGTCCTGCTGTCCGAGGTCGCAAGGCTCAAGGAGCGCGGCTACCTGAAGGACGACGCGCAGCTCAAGGTCGGGCTCCTGGCCAACATAATCATGCCGTATCACATCGTGCTCGACAGGGTGCGCGAGGAAAAGCTGGGCAGTCGCAAGATCGGGACCACCGCGCGCGGAATAGGCCCATGCTACGAGGACAAGATCGCGAGGACCGGCATCCGGGCGTGCGACCTGATCCATCGGGACACGCTTGCGGAGAAGCTCGAGGCCAATCTCGGGATCAAGAATTTCCTTCTTAAGAATTATTACGGGGCGGAAGAGATACCCTTCCAGGCAACCCTCGACGAGTACCTGGGGTACGGGGAGCGGCTCAAGCCTTATCTCATCGACACCTCCGGTTTCCTGAACGAGGAGATCAACCGCGGTGCGAAAGTCCTGTTCGAGGGGGCACAGGGGACCCTGCTGGACATAGACCACGGCACATACCCGTACGTCACCTCCTCCAATACGACCGCGGGAGGGGCGTGCACCGGATCTGGGGTTCCTCCGACGAAAATCAGCGGCGTCATCGGCGTCTCGAAGGCATACGCCACCCGCGTCGGCGGCGGGCCGTTTCCGACCGAGCTTTTCGACGAGGAGGGGCAGCGGATCCGGGACCGGGGGAACGAGTACGGCTCCACGACGGGGCGTCCCCGCCGGTGCGGCTGGTTCGACGCTCCCGTGGTTCGTTACGCCAAGCGGCTGAACGGCCTTTCCGGGATCGCGCTGACGAAGCTCGACGTCCTGTCGGGGCTGCAGCGGATCAAGGTGTGCGTAGCCTACGAAATAGGCGGAACGAGGCGCGACGAAGTGCCGCTTCTGCTCGCCGAATTCGAGGCGGCGAAACCCGTTTACGAGCAGGTCGAGGGGTGGAAAGAGGACATTTCCAACGCGAAGGAGTTCGGCGATCTCCCGAAATCGGCGCAGAAGTACGTGCGCCTGCTCGAGGAGCTGTCCGGCGTGGAGATTTCCCTGGTTTCGGTGGGGCCGGAGCGCAACCAGACGATCGTACGCAGGAATCCCTTCCGGGCTTGACACTTCGGGCTCCCGGCCGTTAGCATAATTTGTTTCGGGGGAGCCCATAGCTCAGTTGGTAGAGCATCTGACTTTTAATCAGAGGGTCGCAGGTTCGATCCCTGCTGGGCTCACCAGCGCACTCCATCGCGTCCCCATCGTCTAGTCCGGCCAAGGACACCGCCCTTTCACGGCGGCGACGGGGGTTCAAATCCCCCTGGGGACGCCAATTCCTTAGTTTTGCGTCCCCAGGGGGAATTGAACCGGCTCGGGACGCCGACCGAACAGGGAGGAAAAGCCCGACCTTGTGGAGGGCGACAGTCCCGAGCCGCGCCGCACAGGGCGGAGGCGTGATCGCCGGAGCCTCAGGCGGGCAAATCCTCGCATTAAGCCGCCATTTCTTTCGTATTGCGTCCCCAGGGGGATTTGAACGCGAGCCCGCGCCGACGAGGATGTTGCTGTAATGTGTATACACGCAGCATCCGAGTCCGAGGTGCCGCCGACCGAACAGGGAGGAAAAGCGCGAGCGGCTGTGAGCGCAGCAGGCACCGAGGCGGGCGGCGCAGCGAAACCTGGGATAGTGTGAGCGTGAGCCGCCGATTAGCGAGGAGGAGGGCGACTTTAGGAGCCCGTCAGCGGGCGAAGCTGCCGGGAGGCCAGCCCCACTCCCCGACGAAGTGCGCTCCCTGGGGTACCCCGCTTCCTATCCCCGGAGGGGTAAGTGCGAGAACGCACGAGGCTCATCGGGCAAATCCTCGCATTACGCCGCCATTTCTTTCGTATTGCGTCCCCAGGGGGATTTGAACCGGCTCGGGACGCCGACCGAACAGGGAGGAAAAGCCCGACCTTGTGGAGGGCGACAGTCCCGAGCCGCGCCGCACAGGGCGGAGGCGTGATCGCCGGAGCCTCAGGCGGTCAAATCCTTGCATTAAGCCGCCATTTCCATATTTTTTCCCGGAGAATTTGAAGTTGGTTTGCTTTTCTGCTTCATTGCTTATTTGGGTATGCACACCTGAGAATAGATAAGC
>DATBLU010000208.1:0-1604 GCA_036555205.1 Candidatus Deferrimicrobiaceae bacterium | reverse complement strand
TACGCTGAAGGATGACGGAGCGTTCCTCGCCAAGATTTTCGAAGGGCCCGAGGCCGACGCCGTGTTCCGGGAGCTGCAGGCGGAGTTCGAAAAGGTCCGCCGGATCCGCCCCGCCGCCACCCGCAAGGAATCGTTCGAGCTCTACCTGCTGGCCAAGGGCTTCCGCAAGCACCCCTAACCATTACGCCCAGTCCCGGATCAGCCGCCTCGGAGGGGGGACTTCATTCGTGGATCGCCTCGCGATGCGCCAGCGCGGCTGCTTCGCCTGTATCGCATGCGCGCGCTCTTGCGCCTCATCATGCCGGGAAGAGGCGGGGCGCGATTTCCGCAATTTGCGCTCTGAAAGGAAGGCGCACGCCGCAGGGGTCCCCCTCGCGTGTAGACGCGAGCGACACCGATGCCGATACTTCATTCCTTTTAACTACGAAACCTGGCGGACCACCAGGGGATACCGAAGGTCGGGGAAGGGACCAGGAAGCACGTGCTCTTATCGGTTGCAGGGGAGCCGCAGGCGTAACGCGACGGGGGAGCCCCGAGGCGTAGCGACTTCCAGGAGGGCGCAGGGGAGCCGAAGGAGAGAGCAAGCACGGAGCTGCCGGAGGCGCAGCGCCTTCCGTCATGGGGGTGCCAGGCTACTTTTTCCAGGCGTTGGCGAGCGCTTCCTTGATGTGGCGCACCGGGACCAGCGTCATCGGGTACTTCGCCGACAGCCGCTCGGCGTTGGAGGCGGGCAGGATGGCGCGCGTAAATCCCATGCGCGCGGCCTCGTTCAGGCGTGGCTCGGCCATCGGTACCGCGCGCACCTCGCCTCCCAGCCCGACCTCGCCGAATACCACGGTGCCCGCCGCGATCACCTGGTCCTTGAAGCTTGACGCCACGGCGCAAAGCAGCGCAAGGTCCGCCGCCGTCTCGTCCAGCTCGAACCCTCCCGCGACGTTTACGAAGATGTCCTGGTTGTAGAGGGAATACCCCGCCTTCTTCTCGAGAATGGCGCAGAGCAGGATCGCCCGATTCGTGTCCGCGCCCAGCGTCGTGCGCCTCGGCATCGCGAGGAACGACTGGGATGCGAGCGCCTGCACCTCGACCAGAAGCGGCCTCGTACCTTCGATCGCCGGGAAGACGAGCGCTCCGGAGGTGTCGCCGTTGCGCTCCGACATGAACAGCCCCGACGGGTCGGCGACCTCCTCGAGCCCGCTGGCGCGCATCTCGAACACGCCGATCTCGTTGGTCGAGCCGAACCGGTTTTTCACGGCCTTCAGGATTCGGTACGGGTGCCCCTTTTCGCCCTCGAAGTAGAGCACCGTGTCGACGAGGTGCTCGAGGACCCTGGGGCCCGCGATGGTTCCCTCCTTGGTCACGTGGCCCACCAGGAACACCGATATCCCCGCCTTCTTCCCGAAGAAGACCAGCCTTCCCGCGCACTCGCGGACCTGGCCTACGGATCCCGGCGCGCCCGGCAGGTCGGATGTGAACATCGTCTGTATGGAATCGATCAGGAGCGTCGACGGGGAAAGCTCCGATGCGACGGCCATCGCCTTTTCGACGGAAGTTTCCGAGAGCAGGTAGATCTCCTTCTCGTCCACTCCGAGCCTTGCGGCGCGCAG
>DATBLU010000206.1:0-3575 GCA_036555205.1 Candidatus Deferrimicrobiaceae bacterium | reverse complement strand
GGTTCACCTGAAAGGGCACGCCCCCTCGTTCGTCTCGCGGTGTTTGGACGATTTCGCCGCGGAACGGATACAGGCCGCCGTTCACGGCGAGCGCCCGCCCGAGCACTTCGCCGGTTGGCTCCTGCAAAGGTTCGGGAAGTCTATGTGCGAAGCCTTTTTCTTTCCATACAACAGGAAAATGTGGCGCACGCCCCTTTCGAAGCTGGGATACGAGTGGACAGGCTGGTCCGTCCCCGTCCCCCGGTTCGACGACCTGCTTGCGGGAGCATCGGGGGAAACAAGGCAGGGAATGGGGTACAACTCCACCTTTTACTATCCGGCGCGGGGGGGCATAGGTTCGCTTGCCGGCGCCATGTCACGAACCCTGGGAGCGCGGCTGCGCACGGGCGAGGAGGTCGTCCGCATAGACCTGGGGAAAAAGGTTGTGCTCACCGCCGGCGGCGAAACGCTGCCATACCGGGCCGTGATCTCCACTATCCCGCTGCCGCGCCTTGCGGCTTGTTCAGTCGGGCTTGGGGCGGCTGCCCGTAAGGCCGCAGGCCTCCTTTCGTGGGTCAAGGTCCTCGCGATCAACATGGGAGTACGCGGCCCCGGTCCGACCCCCGGCCACTGGGTCTACGTGCCGGAGAGCGACTATCCTTTCTTCCGGGTAGGGTTCCTTTCCAACGTCGCCCGGTCTTCCGCGCCCGAGGGATGCGCATCGCTTTTCGTCGAGAAGAGCTTCCCGTCGGGCGCCCGGGTGAATTTGGACCGTGAGATCGAGTCGGCCGTCCGGGGATTGAAAAGGATCGGCGTGCTGCGGCGCGGCAGCCGCATCGAGGAGCTTCACCCCGTGATGCTGGACCCCGCCTACGTCCTCTTCGACGGCCACCGCGGGAAGGCCGTCGGTCTCCTCACGCGGGAACTGCGGCGCCGCCGCGTATTCCCGGCCGGCAGATACGGCGCCTGGGACTATTACGGAATGGAAAAATCGATTTCGGACGGCCTGCGCGCCGCCCATGAAGCCGCGCGCATCGGCGGGCGATAGAATCGCCATGCATGCGTCGGGGGAACGCCGCGCGGTCGTTGCGCACATAATAACCCTTCTCGAGTGGGGAGGGGCCCAGGAGAACACCCTGTTCACCGTGGGCGCCCTCGATCCGCGGAGATTCGAGCCCGTACTTATAGCGGGGAAGGGGGGGATGCTCGATTCCCGGGCCGCGGCGATCCAGGGCTGCGGCTTCCGCCAGGTCGAATCACTCGTGCGGGAAATACGGCCCGCCCTGGACGCGCGCGCCTTCCTTTCATTGCGCTCGATCCTCACGGAGGAGAAGAAACGGGCGGGGGGCCTTCCTCTCGTCGTTCATACGCACAGCTCAAAGGCCGGGATCCTCGGCCGGGCGGCCGCCAGGGCGGTGGGCGCGGAAGTCGTCGTCCATTCCATTCACGGTTTCGGATTCCACGATTCCCAGCCACGACCGCTTCGAAGATTGCTGGTCGGCCTTGAACGGGCGGCCTCCCGCTGGACGGACGCGTTCATCGCGGTCTCCGAGGAAAACATAAGGCAAGGCGTCCGCGAGAAGATCTTGTCCGCCGATCGGGTGCGGCTGATCCGCAGCGGCTTCGACACGGCCCGGTTCCTTGCCGGGTCGCGGGAGCGGGGGAGACGCCTGCTTGGGATCCCCTATGGCGTGCCGGTCGTGGGAACAATCGCGGTGCTCAAGCCCCAGAAAGCGCCCCTGGATTTCGTCGAGGTCGCACGCAGGGTGCGCGAGCGCATTCCGGCCGCCTGTTTCGTGATTATCGGCGACGGCGAGCTCAGGGCGGAGGTCGAGAGGGCGGCGGCCGGATCGCTTGACGGAAATATAATTTTAGCCGGATGGAGAGAGGAGATCCCGGACCTGCTGGGGGCCTTCGACGTCTTCCTGCTGACCTCACGATGGGAAGGACTTCCGAAGGTAGTCCCCCAGGCGTTGCTTTCGGGCGTCCCTGTCGTTGCGACCGCCGTGGACGGCACGCGCGAGATCGTGGACGACGGCGTGGACGGCTTCCTGGCGCCAGCCGGGGACGTCGAGGCGCTCGCGCGGCGGGTGGCGGACCTCCTTTCGGGGGACGCGGCGCTGGATCCTCGGTTCAAGCGGGACCGGCTCCTGCGGGAGTTCGACCAGGAGGAGATGGTGCGCGCCCAGGAGCGGCTGTACGAGGAGCTGCTCGCGGGGAAGGCCCGAAGATGACCGCCGCCCTTCCGGTCGCCGCGTTCCTCGTTGGAATCTGCATGGGCAGTTTCTTCAACGTGCTCATCCACAGGCTCCCCCGTGAGGAGTCGATCGTGCGGCCCGGTTCGCGCTGTCCCGCCTGCGGCAGGTCCATACCCCCGTGGGAGAACATACCGATCGCAAGCTTCTTGTTTCTCGGCGGAAAATGCAGCGGGTGCGGCGGGAAGATCTCCCTGCGTTATCCCGCCGTGGAACTCCTGACCGGAATCGGCTACCTCCTGCTGGCAGTGGCGGACGGACCCGGTTTTACGCTTTTCCGGGATGTCGCATTCTTCTCCCTCCTGGTGCCCATCACCTTCATCGACATCGATCACCGGATCATCCCGGACGAACTCTCGATCGGCGGGCTTGCGGCCGGGGTTCTGCTTTCGTTCCTCCCCGGCGGGGACTGGAAGGGGAGCCTCATCGGAGGTGTCCTCGGGGGCGGAATCCTGTACGGGACCGCTGTCGCCTACGAGAAAATCACCGGAAGGGAAGGGATGGGGGGCGGAGACGTAAAGCTGATCGCGATGATCGGCGCCTTCCTCGGCTGGAAGGGCGCGCTGTTCACCATATTCTGCGGCTCGATCCTGGGCGTGGCGGGCGGCCTGTTCGCGATGCGTAAAGGAGACGAAGGTTTGAAGACCGCGATCCCGTTCGGGCCTTACTTGTGTGCCGCTGCGCTGATGTCGCGTTTTCTCGGGGAGCTCTTCTGGAGCTTTCTCAGAAGTTAGGAGTGTCGTGGATCGGGTCGCTTTCCTTTGTTACGTGCCACCGGTCTCCCGCCATCGCCCCATGTCCCTCCGCGCGCCCAGTGAAATCGAGGCCCGTATTGTCCAAAGCGACCGTGATCGTGTAGAAATCGTACTTTATGGGGTCGAAGTCCAGCAGCGCGACGTTGTCCGCGTATAACCCATTTTCGGTCCAGTAGATGGTCTGCGTCTTCTGGAGGTGTTTCAGCGCGGTCTGGGCCTGTGTCATGCGGGCCTTGTTGGCGTACTTGTTGTAGGTCAGGACCGCCAGAGACGCGAGTATCGCGATGATGACCAGCGCAATCGACAGCTCGATGATGGTGAACCCGCGGGGTCCGCGGCGATGGAGGATTACGTTCATTTTACATCGGGCCCCAAGGGATCGGTTCCGCCGGCCCCTGTTTTCGCCGCCCCGCCGGAGATCCTTAGCGACAGCTGCTCCAGGAGTTCGGCGGTGTCGCGGAAATAGTCCCCGGACCGCAGCGACACCTTTTCCGGGTATTCCCCCTCGATCATTCCCTTGATGACCGCGTTGATCCTGTAGATCGGGCCGGCGATCCGCCGGCTGAGCAGGAGCGTGTAGACGAAC
>DATBLU010000199.1:0-4193 GCA_036555205.1 Candidatus Deferrimicrobiaceae bacterium | reverse complement strand
GCGGACGGGGGGACCTTCTTCCTCGACGAGGTGGGCGAGGTACCCCTTCCGATGCAGGGGAAACTCCTGCGCGTCCTCCAGGACCGGGAGTTCGAGCGGGTCGGCGGCGTCAAGACGCTCACGGCGGACGCGCGCCTCATCTGCGCCTCGAACCGGGACCTGAAGAAGCGGATGGATACGGGCAAGTTCCGGGAAGACCTGTTTTACCGGATCGACGGGATTCCGATCCAGCTTCCAACTCTGAAGGCGCGGGGGGAGGACATCCTGCCGCTGGCGGAATATTTCCTCCTGAGGATCTGCAAGGATATGGGGCGCGGCAAGAAGATCCTGACGCGGGAATCGGCGGAAATCCTCGAACGCTATCCATGGCCCGGCAACATCCGGGAGCTGGAAAACGCCGTCGGACGTGCAGTGGCGCTCTCGGAAGGGGAGGAGATCACTCCGCCCGACCTCTGCATCGCGCTGGCGGATCTGGCCGGGGAAGGCTCAACGCCGGAAGAGACGCGCTTCCACGAGTCTGTTAGGGAACACAAGCGCGCCATCATCCGCCGGGCCATCAGCGGGGCGGGCGGCAACAAGACGAAGGCCGCCGAGGCGCTGGGGCTCACCCCCACATATCTTTCCCGCCTGATCCGCGTGCTGGGCGTCGAGAACAAGGACCCCTGAGCGTGTCCCGGCGTCCCCCGGTCCCGGCTTCGCCGCCTCGGACGGGGGACTCCGTTCGTGGCTCGACGCGCGATGCACCCGCGCGTCTGCGCTTTACCTCACTTCGCCCCCCCTCCTGCGGCAGCGAAGCCGGACCGGGAGCTGCATTACGCGATTTGGCGCAGGGATCGCTTGTTCTCGACTAGGGAGCGGCGTCGGTCGTCCTTGCGAGGTCCTTTTCCTGCGCGCCGGTGAGAGCGAGCAGCTCGTCGGGGGTCGTGACGAACATGTTGTTCGTCTCCCCGGCGGCGGGGAAGATCGTCTCGAAGCGCCGCAGCGACAGGTCCTGGTAGACGGGGATGCCGCCGGGCAGCGCCACCGGGGAGACCGCCCCCACCTTGAACCCGGTCCGCGCCACGACGTCCTCGGGGCCTCCAAGCCGCACCTTTCGGCCGCCACGGATCGTCCTGACCTTCTTGAAATCGACACGCCGGTCCCCCGAGATCACGACTATCACCGGCGACTCGTCCACCATGAGAAGGATCGTCTTTGCGATCTGGCCGACCTGGACGCGAAGCGTCTGCGCGGCAAGCTCGGAATTGTGCGTAGAGTCCTCGAAAGTGTGGATTTCCTTCCGAAGCCCCCTGGCCTCGAAGAAGGACTTGACCTCGGCCGCTCCCCTCTCCGCCGTCATCCTTGCGCCCCTCGCCTTCTAACGGATCATGCCTGTCTGTGCCCTATGCCCGTCTCTGCACAACCGCGAGCGTCACCGTGGCCTTGGCGGACAGCTTCTCGGCACCGTCACTTCCGGCGAAAACCTCCGATTCCGCCACGATGATCGTCTTCCCGGCCCTCAAGACAGCGGCCCTGCAGCGCAGGCGGTCCCCCATCGCGGGACGCAGGAGGTTTATCTTGAACTCTATCGAGAGGACTGTTTCGCCTTCCTTCACAAGCGTGCCCGCTGCGCCCCCGGCGGTGTGATCGGCCGCGGTTGCCTGTACGCCCGCGTGGATGTAACCGTCCTGCTGGAGGTGCATTTCGCCCACATGAAGGACGGATTCGCACCACCCGGGGCCAAGATCCGAGAGCTTCAGTCCGAGACCGGCCAGGAAGGGGGCTGTCTCGAAGATCCGCCTTACGTTCTCCCGGAAATTCGGGTTTTGCGTTTTCATGCTGGTAAAATACCATTTTCATCTCCGGCAGGGGAGGAGGCACGAAGGTGCCTGAGCGAAAGGGCGACTTCCTGGGCACGATCCTCGACTCGCTTTCCAGCGGCGTGCTGGCGATCGACCGGGACGCGAACATCATTGCCTTCAACGACGCCGCCGCCCGTATCCTGGGCGTGCCGAAGGAGAGGGCGCTGGGGAAAAACCTCCTGTCCATCGTTCCGAACTCCGGCCTGGTCAACGTGCTGCGGACGGGAGCGCCTGAAACGGGTCGTCCGCAGGCGATCGGTTCGCTCACCGTGATGACGAACCGGTCTCCCATATTCCGGGACGGGGCTCTTGTCGGGGCCGTCTCCGTATTCCAGGACATAACCGAGACGGAGAAGATATCGCGGGAGCTCGACTCCACCAAGGCCCTCGTCCACACCCTGGAGGAGGTGCTTGCCGGGGCCGGCGAGTGGATGCTGGTGGTCGACGCTTCGGGCGTCATCACGATGATCAGCGAGGCATACGCGGAATTCAACGGCGTCGCGGTCGCCGAAGCCATCGGGAGGCACGTGACCGAGGTGGTGGAGAACACGAGGATGCACGTCGTGGCGCAGACCGGCGTGCCGGAGATGGGGGAGGCGCAGACGATCCGCGGGCGGGACGTCATCGTGAACCGCATCCCCTTGAGGGACGGGGAGCGTGTTGTCGGCGCCTACGGGCGAGTCGTCTTCAAGGACGTGGAGCAGCTTCGGCGGCTGGCAGGGAAGATGAACCTCCTCGAATCGAAGGTCCGGTATTACGAGGAGGAGCTTACCCACCTGCGAGGCGCAAGGTACACGTTCGACAGCATCGTCGGCTCCGGGCACGCGATAACGGCGGCCAAGGAGGAAGCCCGCCGGGCATCCCGGACGGATTCCACGGTGCTCCTGCGGGGCGAGACCGGAACGGGGAAGGAGCTTTTCGCCCACGCGATCCACGCGGCGGGCCAAAGGCGCAGCGGGCCGTTCATCAAGCTCAACTGCGCGGCCGTCCCCGCGGAGCTGCTGGAGTCCGAGCTGTTCGGGTACGAGGAGGGAGCGTTCACCGGCGCGAGGAAGGGCGGGAAGCCCGGCAAGTTCGAGATGGCGGCCGGGGGGACGTTGTTCCTCGACGAGATCGGCGACATGCCGCTTCCGATGCAGGCGAAGCTGCTGCGCGTTCTCCAGGAACGGGAGGTGGAGCGGGTCGGCGGCACCTCCCCGCTGCGCGTCGACATCCGTATCATCGCCGCCACGGGCAAGCCCCTCGAGGAGCTGGTCGGGGAAGGGGCGTTCCGGGCGGACTTGTACTACCGGATCAACGTCATTCCCGTCCACATTCCTGCGCTTCGCGAGCGGCGGGAGGACATCGGGGAGATAGCGGAGCAATTCCTGTCCAAGATCTCCGCGGACACGGGCGAGCCGAGGCGGCGCCTGTCCCCCGACCTGGGAAGGGTGCTGCATTCCTACGCCTGGCCGGGCAACATCAGGGAGCTGCAGAACGTGCTCGAGCGGGCCGTGGCGATGGCAAGGGGGGACATGCTCCTGCCGGAGCATCTTCCGCCCCGCGTTCTCCGGGCGGTCCCCGAAGCCGGGAAGGAGGTGACCCCCGGGTCGCTCGCCTCCGCCAAGGCGGAGGCGGAACGGGCCGCGATCATGGCGGCTCTGAAGGCCTCGGGAGGGAACAAGTCACGGGCGGCGGACCTGCTTCGCATCCACCGGGTCAAGCTCTACGAGAAGATGAAGCGGCACGGGATCTCCGCCGCGCGGGACAACTAGCGGCCCCCCTGCCGTTTCAATGCCGCTCACGGCGTAAAAAAATAATTTTCTTTGCGGTCCACCGTACCGCTATAGGTACATGTACCAATTGTGGTACAGTGCCGGTGGGAGCTTGATCGTCGGCATTTTTCCCTGGTTCGGGAACGGCATAACCTCCGGGTGTACCTTATTAGGTACATAAAGGAGCGGCTTCGCTTCCCCCGGATTATGCGGGCAATCATCGTAAAATCCCGTATATATCAGTAAGATCCGTGCAAATCGTCACTGTGGCGGTCATGTGGCACCGCCGTTGCAATACGCGGTTTTACATACTCAAGAGCGGGGTGAAGAATGTTCAAGGTCGGTGATGTCGCCGAGATGACGAAGGTGATCACGGAGGAGGACATATTCCTCTTCGCGGGGATCACCGGCGACAGGAACCCGATCCACATTTCGAAGGAGTTCGCAGCCAGGTCCATGTTCGGGGAGCGCATCGCGCACGGGATCCTGACGGCCGGGCTGATCTCCGCGGTCATCGGGATGAAGCTGCCCGGCCCGGGCTGCCTCTACCTCTCGCAGACGCTGAACTTTCTGGCCCCGGTCAAGATCGGGGACGAGA
>DATBLU010000160.1:0-2244 GCA_036555205.1 Candidatus Deferrimicrobiaceae bacterium | reverse complement strand
TCACTTTCCTGCACGCGGAGAGCCACTCGCTGGACGAGAGCACGCCCTACATGCGGAGATTGATGTCGGTAGGCAAGGAAGCGTTCGGCGTCGAGGTGCGGGTCGTGGACGAGTCCGGCCGCGAAGTCTCGCCCAACCAGGTCGGAGAGATCGTCGCGCGCGGGCCGAACGTCTTCGCCGGCTATTTCCGGGACCCTGCTTCCACTGCCGAGGTGCTGAAGAACGGGTGGCTCCTCACGGGGGACGTCGCCTCGGTGGACGAGGAAGGCTACATCTACATCGTCGACCGGAAGCGCGACACGCTTATGGTCGGGGGCATCTCGGTCTATCCGAAGGAAATCGAGGACGTCGTCGCGGAGCACCCGGCCGTCGAGGAAGCCGCCGTCATCGGGCTGTCCGATTACGAGCTCGGGGAAGTCCCGGTCGCCGTCGTAGCGCTCAAGAAGGGGGCGCAGGCCGACGTCGACGGCATCCTGGCATACTGCCGCGAAAACATGGCGCCTTTCAAGGTCCCCCGATCGGTGGAGTTCATACCGTCCCTGCCCCGCAACAGCCAGGGGAAGGTGCTCAAGGTCAGGCTGAAGGTAAAAGAGATTTCCGGGGCGATTCCCCGAAAACCTCGGCGGTAAAGGAATAAAGCTCCGCCCCCCTGGCCCATTCGCCCGGGGGAAGCCCCGCCTTCCGGCACACGTTGGAAAGGAACACCTTCCGGTCCCATCCGCACGCCTCGGCCACCTGGGGCAGGAGAAGACCGCGGCGTCCGCCCTTCCGGATCATCAGCCCATGGGTTCCGATCTCGACCTCTTCCGGCCTTGCCGGCACCATCGGAGTCAGGACGGAGATCTCGATGTGGACCGAGTCGATTTCCGAGGGGGCGACGGGGGGAAACCGCGGATCCTCCGTAGCCGCCGCGACCGCGCATTCCTGGACCGTCCGGTACAGGGGGGCCGTCGCCTCTGTATAGCCGATGCACCCCCGCAGGCGCCCTTCCTGGGTGAGAGTCACGAACGCCGCACCCGGCGCGGACAGCCTGGAGGACGCGGGGGTCTCTTCCGGGACCTTGCCGTCGCGGATGAACGACGAGAAGGCGCGGCGCGCGATCGCCAGCAGCTCGATCCGATCCTCTTCGGGCAGGTAGGGGGGTCGCATCAGCACGGCCGTGCGAAGATGGCGTCCACGCGGCCGTCGGGCATGATCAGGTCGCCGATGTCTCCGAGAATCTCTATGTCGCCCTGCACGTCCAGGAAGACGGGCACGATATCCGGATCGAACTGGGCCCCGGAGCAGCGGATTATCTCCGCGTTTGCAGCCTCCAGCGTCAGCGCCTGCCGGTAGGCACGGGTCGAGGTCATTGCGTCGAACGTGTCCGCGATCGCCATGATCCGCGACTCCAGCGGAATGTCTATCCCCGACAGACCCTTCGGATAGCCTTTACCGTCGAAACGCTCGTGATGGTGCAGTATCGCCGGAAGAAGCGGCTGGAAGAACGGGATAGGCTGGAGAATCCCGATGGCCACCTCGGGGTGCTTCGTGATCTCCCGGAACTCCTCTTCCGTCAGCTTTCCCGGCTTGTTCAGGATGGCCTCGCGCACTCCGATCTTCCCCAGGTCGTGCAGCACCGTGGCCTGCCGCAACAGCTCGAGCTGCTGGGGGCCGATTTTCATCGCCCTGCCGATCGCCACGGAATACATCGTCACGCGCTGCGAGTGGCCACGCGTGTAGAGATCCTTGGCTTCCAGCGCCTTGATCAGGGCGTCGATCGACCGGACGTACATGGAATTTATGAGATCGGTCTGCTCCTTTACCTTCTTCTCCAGGTTCAGCTGGTAATCCTGGAGCTCCCGCTCGAGGGCTTTTTTCCTTATCGCGTTCTCGATCGTGATCAGCAGGACGTCGAAATTGAAGGGCTTGGTGATGTAATCGCAGGCGCCTATCTTCAGCGCGGACACCGCCGTGTCGAGTTCCGCGTGCGCGGACATCACGATTCCGGCGGTTTCGGGGAACCTCGACGTGGACTCGCGCAGCAGAGCGATCCCGTCCATTTCCGGCATCCGGATATCGGTCAGCAGAACCGTGAAGCCGCGGTCGGACAGCTTGGAAAGAGCGTCCTTCCCGTTGCACGCCTCTTCCACCGAATATCCTGCAATTTCAAGGCGTTCCCGGACGAGGGTGCGGATGAGCTCCTCGTCGTCTACGACAAGGATCGTGTTCCCGTTGCCGTTATATCGGCAAATGTTCTTCAAG
>DATBLU010000136.1:0-3712 GCA_036555205.1 Candidatus Deferrimicrobiaceae bacterium | reverse complement strand
GAGCCATACCTGGACCCAGGTGGTCACCTACACCGACCGGCTGAACTACGTCTCCCCGCTCATGAACAACGTGGGATACGCGATGGCCGTGGAGAAGCTGTGCGGGATCGAGGTCACCGAGCGGTGCAAGTACGTCCGCGTTCTCATCTGCGAGATTTCCAGGATCATCGACCACATGGTCTGCATCGGCACGAACATGGTCGACCTGGGGGCCCTCACGAACTTCTGGTATTTCTGGAAGCCGCGCGAAGAAGCCTACATGCACCTGATCGAGCCGCTGACGGGCACGCGCCTTACGACCGGGTACACACGGATCGGCGGCATGCAGTGGGACCTGCCGGAAGGCTGGGTCCGGAAATGCCGGGACATCTGCCGGAACGTGTTTCTCCCGGCGATCGCCGACGTCAACGCGCTTCTGACGAAGAACCGGATCTTCATCGAGCGGACGATGGGAGTGGGATCCATAACGGCGAAGGACGCGATAGCGATGGGTTTCACGGGGCCGTGCCTCCGGGCGGCCGGCGTTCCCCTCGACCTGCGCAAGGACGAGACCTACCTCGTCTACGACCGGTTCGACTTCGACGTGCCGATCGGCGAGCACGGCGATACGTGCGACAGGTACATGGTCCGCATGGAGGAGATGCGCCAGTCGGTGCGCATCATCGAGCAGGCGCTCGACCAGCTCCCGGGGGGGCCGATAAACGTCGACGACACCCGTTACGTCCTGCCCGACAAGCAGCTTGTCTACACGAACATCGAGTCGCTGATGCAGCACTTCAAGAACATCTTCGAAGGGATCAATGTCCCCGCCGGAGAGGTCTACTCCGCCACCGAGGCGGCCAACGGGGAGCTTGGGTACTACATCGTGAGCAAGGGCGGAGGCGGGCCTTACAAGATAAAGGTCCGGCCGCCCTGCTTCAACATGTTCCAGGCGATGCCCCTCCTTTGCGAGGGCCAGATGATCGCGGACCTCATCGCGACCCTGGGCAGCGTCAACATCATTGCGGGGGAGCTCGACCGGTGAGCGTCGCATTTTCCGATACGGCGAGGCGGGAGCTCGAGGCGATCCTTTCGCGCTATCCGGACAAGGAGGCGGCGATCCTTCCCGCCCTGCACCTGGCGCAACGGGAGTTCGGATACGTCTCCGACGAGGCGATCGTGTACGTCGCCGGCCTGCTTGGATTCACCCCGGCGCGCATCGAGGGAGTGGCGACCTTCTACACAATGTACAACCGCAAGCCGGTGGGCAAATACCACGTGCAGGTCTGCCGCAACATATCCTGCTCGCTCATGGGCGCCGAGCACCTGATCGAGCACGTCTCGAAGAAGCTGGGCATAAAGCCCGGGGAGACGACGCCGGACGGAAGGTTCACTCTTTCCAAGGCCGAGTGCCTGGGAAGCTGCGGGACCGCGCCGGTCATGCAGGTAAACGACGACTACCACGAGGAGCTGACCGAGGAGAAGATCGACGTTCTCCTCGACGGGCTGCCGTAAGGAAAAAACGAAGACGACGATGGAAACGGTTCTCACAACCCACTTCTCCGACGAACGATACCGCCGCGTCGACAGGTACCAGGAGCTCGGCGGCTACGAGGCGCTGCGCAAGGCGCTCTCCGGGCCCAAGGAGCGGATCGTCGACGAGGTAAAGAAGGCTAATTTAAGGGGTCGCGGCGGGGCCGGATTTCCGGCCGGGGTAAAGTGGGGGTTCCTCCCCAAGGATCTCTCCCGCCCGCGGGTCCTGGTGATCAATGCGGACGAGGGGGAGCCCGGGACGTTCAAGGACCGGCAGATCATGGCCAGGGCGCCGCACCTTCTCCTGGAGGGGATCGCGATCGCCTCGTACGCCATGACGATCCACTTGAGCTACATCTACATCAGGGGGGAGTTCGTCCGCGAGGCGAAGATCCTGGAGGAGGCGGTCGCCGAGGCGTACGCAAAGGGGTTCTTCGGGAAGAACATCCTGGGCTCGGGGTTCGACATCGACGTTCATGTCCATCGCGGCGCGGGCGCCTACATCTGCGGAGAGGAGACCTCCCTCATCAACTCCCTCGAGGGTAAGAGGGGATGGCCCAGGATCAAGCCGCCGTTCCCGGCCTCGGTGGGGGCGTTCGGCCTTCCCACGATAGTGAACAACGTGGAGACGATCGCCGACGTGCCGTGGATAGTCACCCACGGCGGAGAGAAGTTCGCAACGCTTGGGGTGGAGAAGAACGGCGGCACGCGCCTTATCGGCGTCAGCGGCCCGGTGAACCGGCCCGGTGTCTACGAGCTGTCGGCTGGCGTGCTCCTGCGGGACATCATCTACACGCACGCAGGGGGCTTGAAGGACGGAAAGGCGCTCAAGGCTGTCATCCCCGGAGGGTCCTCCACGCCGGTGCTTCGCCCCGACGAGATCGACGTGACGTACGACATCGAGTCCATGGGCAAGATCGGGACGATGCCGGGCTCCGGCGGCGTCATCGTGATCGCGGAAGGCACCTGCATGGTCCGGGCGCTCTCGGTGCTGATGAATTTCTACGCCCACGAGTCGTGCGGGCAGTGCACCCCGTGCCGGGAAGGGACCGGGTGGCTGGCGAAGATCATGGGCCGCATAGAGAACGGCCGGGGACGGGAGGGGGACCTGGAGCTGGTCCTCGACGTGTGCGACAACATGATGGGCAGGACCATCTGCCCGCTGGCCGACGCGGCGGTGATGCCCGCCCAGTCGTTCATATGGAAGTTCCGCGAGGAGTTCGAGCGCCACATCAAGGATCAAAAATGCCCGTTCGGGAATAAATTCTAGGACCCCATGCCGACCTTCGTCATAAACGGAATGTCCGCGACCGTCGCCGACGGGATGACGATCCTCGAGGCCGCGAAGCAGCTCGGGATCGAGATCCCCCACTACTGCTACCACCCCAAGCTGTCGATCGCCGGGAACTGCCGGATGTGCCTGGTCGAGGTGGAGAAGTTCCCGAAGCTCCAGATCTCCTGCAACACCGTGGTGACCGAGGGGATGGTGGTGCGGACCGACACCGAGAAGGTGAGGAAGGCCGTCACCGGCGTCCTCGAGCTGATGCTCATCCACCATCCGATCGACTGCCCCATCTGCGACCAGGCGGGAGAGTGCGGCCTGCAGAACTACTACATGAAGTTCGGGCTGCACAAGAGCCGGTTCGCCCTCGAAGACAAGGTACACAAGAAGAAGGTGCAGGACATAGGGGGGCAGATCGTACTGGACGCCGAACGGTGCATCCTCTGCTCCCGCTGCGTGCGGTTCCTGAGGGAGGTCACCGGGACCTGCGAGATGGAGTTCTTCAGCCGCGGCGACCACTCGGAGATCTCGATCTTCCCCGGAAAGCCGCTTTCCAACAACTACACCGGCAACCTGGCCGACATATGTCCCGTGGGCGCGCTGACGAACAAGGATTTCCGGTTCAAGTGCCGGGTCTGGTTCCTCAAAAGCGCCGACTCGATCTGCACCGGATGCGCCAACGGGTGCAACGTCTACGCCGACTTCAAGGGGGACATCCTCTACAGGCTCCGGCCGCGGCAAAACGATGCCGTTAACAAGACCTGGATGTGCGACTTCGGGCGTCCGGAATACAGGAAGGCCAACGAGGACCGGCTGCTCACCCCCGTGATCCGCGAGGGCGGCAAGCCGATCGCCGCCGCCTGGGATTCCGTCATGTTCACGACGGCCGCGAAATTCAAGGACGCCGTAGAGACGCAC
>DATBLU010000131.1:0-4549 GCA_036555205.1 Candidatus Deferrimicrobiaceae bacterium | reverse complement strand
GACCACACCATATCGCTGTACAGCCTCTCCAAGGCGTACGGGATGGCGAGCTGGCGGATCGGATTCCTCGTCGCGCCGGAACACCTGTTCGACGACCTGATCAAGATCCAGGACACGCTGATCGTCTGCGCCCCGGCGGTTTCCCAGGCGGTCGCACTGGAGGCGCTGCGCATCGGAAGCGGCTATTGCAAAAAACACCTCGAGGTCATCGCAGGGGTGCGGCGCCAGGTCCTTTCCGGCCTCTCCAGCATTCCCGGCATCCTGACGGTCCCCGCTTCGCAGGGGGCGTTTTACTTCCTGGCGAAGGTGCGCACCGACATGGACGACCTCGAGCTGACCGAACGGCTGGTCCGGGAGCACGGGGTGGCCGTCATCCCGGGATGCACCTTCGGGATCGCGGATGAGTGCTGCCTGCGTATCGCTTACGGCAGCCTGAAGATGGAAACCGCCCTCGAAGGGACACGCCGGCTTGTCGAGGGGCTGCAGTCGATCCTTGGAAGGTAGCGCGCCGTTTATTCCTCGGAGCCGCCCGGCGACGTGTCATCGAGCAGGACTCCGTAGAGGTTTCCTTCCGGCGGCTTCCCCCTTTTCTCGACGGAAACCGGGCATATTCTGGAGGAAGGGCTCCCCTTGCGGTTGACCGCCACCAGCGCTTCAACGATTTTCCAGTCGAGCTTTCCGCGGCTTCCCATCTCGGTTATTTCCTCGAGGGCCGTCCGGTTGTCATAAGAGACCCTGCGATACGGCCGGGGAGAAATGAGCGCGTCGTAGACGTCGCACGCAACGACGATCTCCACCAGGCGGTCCCGCAGGGCGATCCCCCGCGGATAGCCGGAACCGTCCCTCCTTTCGTGGTGTTCCGCGGCCACCTTTGCGGCGATGCTCCCGAAGTCCTTCATGTAATAGCCGGTGAGGACGAACCCGGCGACAGTGTGGTGTTCGAGGGCGGCACGCTCGGATCTTTTAAGGGGCGTCGTTTTTTTCAGGATACGAAGCGGGACGCAGATCTTTCCGAAATCGTGCAATGGGCCGGCGGTAGCCTCCAGGATAAGGTCCTCGTAATCGGACTCGAGGTCCCGGGCCAGGAGGATCGACAGCGCGAAAACCCGCAGCACATGGCGGTAGGTATAAAGATCGGACCGTTTAAAGAACCGGAGGGCTTCCAGGAAGGGCCGGGCAAGGACGACCTTCTCCATCAGGTTCATGGTGGAGGCGCATCGGTGCGGGTCGCCGAAGATCACCTTGTATGCTCCCTGGCGTAGAAATCCCTCCAGGTCGCGGCGAACGGTGTCGAAATCGAGAAGGGGAATCCCCGGCGGCGATCCTTCCGCGCCGGGCCGGAGCAGCCCGTCGAGCGTCTCCGGTGAAAGCCGCGCCCCTGCCGGAAGCAGCGGACGCCGGTCCGGCGTTTGAATCGGAAACTGCAGCTCTATGTTGACCACCGAAGGCGCACTCCCGGCACCCACCCCTCAATGGCCGACTTTATAGCAAATCAGGCCGAAGTCAATCTCGTCTCACCATCTTTCGGTGCCGTGACAACCGGACCCGCTGCGGGGGGTGCAATCCCTGGTTGCGGGAACGTAGGTCACGACCGTCGTGGTCCCGCCCCCGATGGTCGCCGATGCGGGCCCTTCCATCGCCGTGGTGCCGAGCGTGGTGAAATGGTTCACCGCGAGCGTGGTCGTATTGTGGCAGACGGTGCACGCCCTGTTGCGGTGATTGGAGTTGTTGTGCTCGCCCGAGTTGTAGCTGTTGAATTGCGCCGTGCCCAGCGCATGGCACCCGCGGCAGCCGGCGTCCGAGTTCACGTCTATGGTCCCCGTCCGCCAGTTGGGGGTTGCCTGCCCTCCGTGGCAGCTTACATTCGAGCATGTAAATGCGGCGGGGTTATACCCCGCCGTGCCGGATTCGGCGTTGAACGCCGCCAGGAACGTCACGTTGACCGTGTTGTCCATGAAGTGGTTCGCACCGCTGCCGAAGCCCGCCCCATTGTGGCAGGAGTTGCACTCGTTGTGCACCCCGGCGAAAGAATTGTGGATGCCGTGAGTTCCCGCGATGTTCGGGAACTGGTTGGGCGTCCCGTTGGGCGGGAAAGTGTGGCACGTAGTGCAGGTCGCCGGCTGAACCGCGGTCGCCGGGAAGACGATGGGCGGGCCCAGCCTGTGGCAGTCCTGGCACCGCGGCCCTACTCCCCCCTCCGCCGGCCCCTGGAGGGTCGGCCCGTGGCACTGCGGGCATGCGACGTGCTTGTTGCCCGACAGGCGGTGCAAGTACCAGCGCGGGTCGCCGGAAGCCTTCGCGGGATCCACCGGCGGATGGGCGGTGCCCGTCTTGTGGCAGTTCTCGCAGCTGCTGTTGTTCGGACCGGGGGGGCTTACCAGCACAACGTTGAACCGCGGGTTGGTCGCGGGGGCCGGCGCGTCCGCATGGCACGACTGGCAGTAAGTAAGGTCCGCCTTGGCCGTCGCCCCGTGCAGGCTTCCCGGGAGCCACGACGCTCCCAAGGGATGCGCAACCGCCTCGCCGTGGCACAAGGAGCTGTTGAAGCACCCGGGGGCAGACGCCGGGTCGAACGCAGGCGTTGGCGCCGGGACATCGATGGTGTTGGCGCGGTCGCGATGGCACGCGTTGCAAACGGCGGCGTTCGAGCTGTCCGACGCGGTGGAGGTGTGGGTCAGCGCAGTCCCCGCGGAGGTCCGCCACTGCCGCTTCGCGTGGGGCGCCTGGTTCAAGGCCGCCGGAGTGGCGGGATTTCCCGACGTCCCGTGGCACGCGGAGTTGTTTATGCACGATGGGGCGTTCCCGCTCCCCGCAAATCCGGTCCCGTGGCACGTCTGGCAGAAGGCGAATCCGCGGTTCGCGCTTGGCGCATCCTTGGCCGCCGCTCCGTGATCCGCCGGGTCGGACCAGCCGGCGGGGTGGAACGAAGGGAATGGCTCGTGGCAGTTGTGGCACTGCTGCGGAGGATTGGCGAACCGTATGTTGGCGTTGTGGCACTCCTGGCATACGCCGTTCACCACGTTGTCGTTGAAGAAAGCAGGGGCGCCATGCCCCGCCGTCTGGAAGCTCGTCCAGTCGTGGACGGTTGCGTCACCCACTGGGATCCTTCGGACCGGCGCGGAGGTGAACGTGAAATGGCATGTCACGCACTTCCCGGTTCCCGGCGTACCCGACGTACCGAGCGTATGGCACGAAGAACATTGCAGGCCGTTGATGAGCGCGCCGGAGAGGAACGCGTCTCCGTGCCATGAGGCGGTCCCCCTCGTCTTGATATCCACCCAGTTCGCAGGATGGAAAGCGGGGCCGTTCGCATGGCACGCCACGCCGTTGCGGGACGCGCTGAAGCAGGAGACGTTTGCGATCCCGCCCCTTAGGTCGTCGCCGTGGCAGGAAGTGCAGGCGCTCCCGTCCGGCAGCGCCAATGCCCTGTGCGTATCGATGAAGTTGGCAGGGTGGCTGCCGCTCGCGTCGACGAGGCTGCCCGTGGACGTGCCCGATGAGCACCCGGCGGCAAGGAAAGCCGCGAAAAGCAGCGCAAAGATCCAGGGCCTGCCCGGCTGTGTCGCGGTCATCGCGTCTCCCTCTATTTCAATCCCGCAGAGATGGTTCCCCCGCCCGCCATGCTACCTGTGGCACGCCATGCACTTCGCGTTGTTCTTGTTGCCGTGGCAGTGGAAGCACGAGCCGGGGTCCATCCTGCCCTCCAGCTGGTGCTGGATGATGTAATCCCCGCGGTGCGGCAGGGATAGGTCCGGGCGGTCCCCCATGCGCGTGCTGGGCTTCAACTCCTCTTTCCGGGCGTGACACCCCTGGCAGAAGGACGGGCCGTGGCAGGTCTGGCAAAGATTCTGACCCTGGCGGGCATAAAGGCCATGCTGGCGAACGAACCCCGAAGAATGGCGAAAGGAGGCGTAAGGCTTGAGAGCCCCGGCGGATATGTCGGAGTGGCACTCCAGGCAGTCGACCTGGGTCCATCCGGATAGATCCTCCGGATGCTTCGGGGGGACCGAAGGAGACTGGGAGATTGCGGAACACCCGGCCATAATGGCGGCAAGCAACACCGGGAACAGAACCGCACGCAACGCAAGTTTCACCATGGCTATCTCCCCTGCCCCTGTCGGGCCTTCAGATTCGCGTCGGGACGGATCTTCACCTGGATCCGCCTGTTGATGCTGCGCCCTTCCGGTTTCGAGTTGTCGGCGACCGGGAATCGCTCGCCGTACCCGCGTATGCTGAGGCGCAGAGCGTAGACACCGTTTTGCACCAGGGCGTCGAAGACGCGCCTTGCGCGCCTCTCGCTGAGCTCCTGGTTCGATTCGGTGGTTCCCGAGGAATCGGTGTGGCCCTCGATCGTGACCAGGGTCTCCGGGTAACGCTTCAGTATGTCGGCCAGTCCTGCCAGCGATTGGCGCGCCGCGGGCTTGACCTCGTCCCTGCCCACGCCGAACAGAAAGTCCGAAGAAAGCGTAAACTCGACAACCTCCCCGCGACGGGCTACCCGTCCGTCCGGGAACTTCTTCCCCAACTCGCCGGACACGCGGTCCAGGTA
>DATBLU010000121.1:0-2014 GCA_036555205.1 Candidatus Deferrimicrobiaceae bacterium | reverse complement strand
CAAGGAGGGTCTGGACGACCTGCTGGAGATCCTGCTGACCAGGCGCCCGGCGGAGGCGATCATAAACGAGCTGCTCGTGCCCGCGATGCGGCGCGTCGGCGACCTGTTCGGGCGCGGCGAGATGCTCCTGCCGTTCGTCCTTCAGTCCGCGGAGGTCGTGCGGCAGAGCGTCCACCACCTGGAGCCGCACCTTGCAGGAGAGCAGAGGGACGCCGGAAAGAAGATGGTGCTGGCCACGGTCGCAGGCGACGTCCACGACATCGGAAAAAACCTGGTCGACATCCTGCTTTCCAACAACGGATACAAGGTATACAACCTCGGGATCAAGGTTCCCGCGGAGACGATCATAGAGAAGGCGCGGGAATACCGCGTGGACGTCATCGGCCTGAGCGGGCTGCTGGTCAAGTCAGCGATCGTGATGCAGGAGAGCATGCCGCAGTATGCCGCGGCCGGCCTTACCATCCCGATCCTCCTGGGCGGCGCGGCGCTGACCGAAAAGTTCGTGGCCGAGTGCTGCGTCCCCGGATATCCCGGCCCCGTCGTGTACTGCGCCGACGCGTTCGCGGGATTATCGGCAATGCGGGCCCTTGAGAGCGGGGCACTGGCCTCCACGAGATTCGACGCGGCGTCCGCCGTGCGGCCCATGAAGCCCGGCGCAAAGGGCGAACGCGTTTCCCGCGACAACCCGGTCCCCGTCCCCCCCTTCCTGGGGGCCCGGCGCGCCACGGACATCGACGTGGAGGCCCTGTACCCTTACGTCAACGAACAGGCGCTGTTCCGCGGGAGGTGGGGATTCAGGCGGGGGAAATCATCCGCCGAGGAGTACGACCGGCTCGTCCGGGAGAAGGTCCGGCCGATCTACGACGCCCTCAAGCGCCGCGGCGCGGAGGAGGGCCTGATTTTGCCGAAGGTCGCGTACGGCTACTTCCGCTGCTGCTCGGACGGCGATACGCTCGTGGTCGAGGACGGCGGGAAGCGTCTCGAATTCCCGTTTCCCAGGCAGGACTCCCCCCCGCACCTGTGCATCGCCGACTACTTCAGGACGCGGGAGGAAGGGGGCGACGTCGTATCGTTCTTCGTGGCGACTATCGGGGACCGGATCGGCGAGGCCACGCACGAGCTGTTCGCCGCCGACCGGTATCACGACTATCTCATGCTGCACGCCTTCGGCGTGGAGGTCACCGACGCCCTTGCCGAATACTGGCACGAGAGGATCCGCGTGGAGCTTGGAATCGGCGGGAAGAAGCCGGCGGGGCCGGGCGGCTACATCGTGCAGGAGTACCAGGGGTCCCGCTACGGATTCGGATACCCGTCCTGCCCGGACCTCTCTGCGCACGGCCCGGTGTTCGAGCTGCTGTCGCCGGGGGAAATCGGCGTAACGCTGACCGAGTCCATGGAGATGGTGCCGGAGCACACGACCTCCGCGATAGTCGCACATCACCCCCAGGCCAAGTACTTCGCCGTGTAGGGAGGGGAAGGCCCCATGAAAAAATACATCTGCGCGAACTGCGGCTACATATACGACCCCTCGCTTGGGGACCCGATGAGCGACGTCCCGCCCGGCACGCCGTTCGACGCGCTGCCCGACGGCTGGGTGTGCCCGATGTGCTACGCGGCCAAGTCGCAGTTCGACGAGCTGGACTGACCATGCGCATGCAGCTCCAAGGAGCCCGGCTTCGCCGCCTCGGAGGGGGGGACTCCGTTCGTGGCTCGGCGAGCGGAACCGGCAGCGAGCGGGCGAAGGTCGCGAGCGTAGCTGCGAGGAAGTCCTCCGCGAGGAATCAAGCGGAGACAGGGAACGCAGTCGGTCACGACGGAACATGAGGCGCTGACGCGATGAAAGGCATCCTGGAGCGGATGAAGGAGACGCCATTGCTCTTCGACGGGGCGATGGGCACGATGATCTACGAGCGCGGCGTGTTCATCAACACCTGCTACGACGAGCTGTGCCTCTCCAACCCCAAGCTCATCTCCCAGATACACCGGGAATACGTGGACGCCGGCGCCGACGTGA
>DATBLU010000119.1:0-8414 GCA_036555205.1 Candidatus Deferrimicrobiaceae bacterium | reverse complement strand
CGCCTCCAGCGGGAAAGCCACCTCGTAGGCGCGATACCACGTCCCCGAGTACGGGAAGAACCGCGAGATTTCCTCGGTCCGCAGCCCCGACTTGCGGATATAGACGGGCTGGAAATCCTTCTCGTCGGCGCGGACCAGCCTTAAGCTCCAGAGCGTCTCGGGCTTTTCGAGGTCGTTCGCCCTGTCGTCCGGGGTGAAAAGTGCTACGAAGAAACGCACGTGCTTCTCCGATTCGCCCTTCCACTCCGATATGACCTTCTCCTTCCGCTCGGCGTCGAGGTAGTAGATGTTCGCGTACTCCTCGGAGAACGAACGGACCCACGCCGGCGAAAGCCACGTCGCGGAAAGGATGAACCGCGTGTCGAGCCCGTCGTGAACTTCCTTTGTCCGGGTGTACGATTCCGTGGTGGTTGCGTACGTCGGAGACCCCATCACCTTTTCGTACAAGGTCGCCACGCGAGTGCCGCAGGCGGGCAGGATCAGGAGGAACGCGAGGGAGGCGATGGCTGCGGCGCCGCGCGACGGGCGAAGGCGAGGGTCACGCATTTTCCACGTCCTCCTTGAGGTACATCGCCTCGAGGCGATATCCCCTTCCGGCGATCGTTTCGGCCCCCCCCTCGTTCCGGTCGACGATGGCGAGCACGCGCGAGACCGAAAGCCCGGCATCTTCCGCCCGCTCGATCGCCTTGAGCGTTGAGGCCCCGGTGGTCACGACGTCCTCGATTATAGCCACTTTCATTCCGGCTTTAAGGTTCTTCATCCCCTCCACCCACTGGGCGGTGCCGTGCTTCTTGGGCTCCTTCCGGATGATGAAGGCGGGGATCGGCCTGCCGCGCAGGGCGCTGGTCAGCGAAACGGCCGTAACGATGGGGTCCGCCCCCAGCGTGATCCCTCCGACCGCCTCCGGCCACTCCCCTTTCCCGAGCATTTCGAAAAAAAGGCGGCCGCACAGTACCGCTCCCTCGGCGGTGAGCGTGGACTGCTTGCAGTCGATGTAGAAATCGGACTCCCGCCCGGAGGACAGGATCACCTTGCGCTTCTCGTAGCTCTTCTCTTTCAGGATCGCAAGGAACCTCTTCCGGTCGCTGTCTCCTGCGGCCTGCTGGTGGGACATGGCGTCTCGCCCTCCGCCTATGGAGTCGGGTCTATCCTAGATCCTAACGGAGCCGCGGAAAAGGGGAAGCTGCTCCTCGCTGTCCTGGATCTCGAGCGGCACCGGATAATTTCCGGAGAAACACGAATCGCAGTATCCCTTTTCCGTCCTGGGCACGACCTTGTGAAGCGCGTCGATGGTCAGGTAGCCCAGCGAATCGGAGGTCAGGTAGGTGTTGATCTCATCGAGGGTGTGCGTGGCCGCTATGAGGTCCCGCCGCAGCGGCGTGTCGATCCCGTAAAAGCACGGGAAGGCGGTGGGAGGCGAGCTTATGCGGACGTGGACCTCCTTGGCCCCCGCCGCCCGGATCATCTTTATTATCTTGCGCCCCGTCGTCCCGCGCACGATCGAATCGTCGACGACGATGACGCGCTTGCCTTCGACCACGCCGCGGACCGCGTTCAGCTTTATCTTGACCCCGAAGTGCCTGATCGACTGCTGGGGCTCGATGAACGTCCGGCCGACGTAGTGGTTGCGGATCAGCCCCATCTCGAATGGTATGCCGGACTCCTCCGAGTAGCCGATCGCCGCCGGAACGCCGGAGTCGGGAACGGGTATGACGACGTCGGCGTCCGCCGGGTGCATGCGCGCGAGCTCGTGCCCCAGCCGTTTCCGGACCTCGTATACGCTGACGCCGCCCATGACGGAGTCGGGCCTCGCGAAGTAGATGTACTCGAACACGCAGAAGTGCGCGGGCGCGGGGAAGAAGGGGCGGGACGAGTGGATCCCGTGCTCGTCTATCACGATCATCTCCCCGGGCTCGACGTCCCGGACCAGCTCGCCCTCTATGAGGTCGAGGGCGCACGATTCCGAGCAGACGACGTGCCCCCCCTTTATCTTCCCCAGCACCATGGGACGAATTCCGTGCGGGTCGCGCACGGCTATTAGCTTGTCCCGCGTCAGGAACAGCAGCGAATAGGCGCCGCGCACCCGCGCCAGCGCATCCGCGATGCGCTCCTCGAGCTTCCCCCGGCGGGAGTGGGCGATGAGGTGGACTATGACCTCCGTGTCCATGGTGGACTGGAAGATCGACCCGCCCACCTCGAGCTCCTGCTTCAGCACGTGGGCGTTCACCAGGTTGCCGTTGTGCGCGACCGCGATCGAGCCGCTCTCGAAATCGACGACGAACGGCTGCGCGTTCTTGAGCTCGGAGCTTCCGGTCGTCGAGTAGCGTACGTGCCCGATCGATATGTGGCCCGGGAGCCGCGCGAGGACATCCTCCGAGAAGATGTCCGCGACCAGCCCCATCTCCTTGTGGAAGGTGATCACGTCGCCGTCGGCGCAGGCGATCCCCGCGCTCTCCTGGCCGCGGTGCTGCAGGGCGTAGAGTCCCAGGTAGGCCAGGTTGGCAGCCTCAGGGTGACCCATGACGCCGAAGATTCCGCACATGCCTTAGATTATCCCCCGAACCCGAGCGCGCCGGTCAGGCCGCCCGCCCAGGCGGTTTTCATCTCCTGGGCGTCCACACGGGCGATTCCCTCGATCTCGACGGCCGTTCCCCCCACGGTGCCCAACGATTCCATTGTAATACGGAACTCCGCGGCGGTCGCCAGCAGCCCGGTTTTCTTGTCCGGCGGGCACGACAGGAGAACCCTGCCCTGGTTCTCGGAGAACATCGCGAAATCCGCCCGGATCGATTCGGGAAACGGGTTGGCGATCGCAGCTCCGATCGGCCCCGCGGGCCGGGTCACGCACGCCTCGGCCAGCGCGCATGCCAGCCCTCCCTCGGCAAGGTCGTGCGCGGATGCAAGAAGCCTCCTTGAAGCGGCCGCGCGGAGGAACCCGCACAGGCGCGCCTCGTGCGCCGGGTCCGCCTCGGGCGGGGTCCCGGACACCTTGCCGTGGACCTCGTTCAGGTAGAGAGAGCCTCCCAGCTCCACCGCGTTGCGGTCCGCCCCGGCCAGAAGGATCAGGTCGCCCTCCTGCCTGAACCACTGGACGAGGCGGGTCGAGACGTCTTCGAGCAGCCCGACCATCGCCACGGTCGGCGTGGGATTGATCCCTTTTCCCTTCGTCTCGTTGTAGAAAGACACGTTCCCCGAGACGACCGGAACCTTGAACGCCTCGCACGCCTTGGCCATCCCCTCGATGGCGGAGCGGAACTGCCACATGATCTCGGGCTTTTCCGGGTTCCCGAAATTCAGGCAGTCGGATACGCCTATCGGCTCGGCGCCCGAGCACGCGACGTTGCGGGCCGACTCGCAGACCGCGAGCATCCCCCCGACGTAGGGGTCCAGGAGGCAGTAGCGGCTGTTGCAGTCCACCGACAGCGCGATCCCCTTCTTCGTCCCCTTTACCCGGAGGACCGCCGCGTCCGACCCAGGCAGAACCAGGGTGTTGGTACGGATCATGTAATCGTACTGCCTGTATACCCAGCGCTTGTCGGCCATCTCCGGACAGCCCATCATCCGCTTCCACGTCTCCGTGAGGTCCGCCGGGGACGGCAGCGCGGAGAAATCGAGGCGCAGCATCGCGTCCTGCCCCTCCGGCCTTGCCGCCGGCCGGTTGTAGACCGGCGCATCGTCGGTGACGGCGGCGATCGGGATCTCGGCGACGGTCCTTCCCCCCATGCGGACCCGCCCGATCCCGTCGCCCGTCACCTCCCCGATGACCGAGAAATCAAGGTCCCACTTCTCGAAGATCCCGCGGACCTCGTCCTCCCGCCCCTTTTTCGCCACGATCAGCATCCGCTCCTGCGATTCGGAGAGCATCAGCTCGTAGGGAGTCATCTTCTCCTCGCGCTGAGGCACCAGGTCCAGGTCCATCAGGAACCCCGTCCCCGCCCGGGACGCCATCTCGAAGGAGGAGCTCGTAAGCCCCGCGGCGCCCATGTCCTGGATTCCGACTATGGCGTCGGTCTTCATGAGCTCCAGGCATGCCTCCAGAAGAAGCTTCTCCGTGAAGGGGTCGCCGACCTGAACGGTCGGGCGCTTCTCCTCGGATTTCTCGTCGAACTCCTCCGAGGCCATGGTGGCGCCGTGGATGCCGTCGCGGCCGGTCTTCGAGCCGACGTAGATGACCGGGTTGCCGACGCCCGACGCCGTGCCGCGGAATATGCGGTCGTGCCGCACCACCCCGAGGGTGAAGACGTTTACCAGGATGTTGCCGTCGTAGCTCTCGTCGAAGTAGACCTCGCCCCCGACCGTGGGGACGCCGATGCAGTTGCCGTATCCCGCGATCCCTGATACGACGCCGTCGACCAGGTACCGGGTCCGGGGATGGTCGATCCGTCCGAACCGCAGCGAGTCGAGCAGCGCGATGGGCCTGGCCCCCATGGTGAAGACGTCGCGAAGGATCCCTCCCACCCCGGTCGCCGCGCCCTGGTACGGCTCGATGTAGGAGGGGTGGTTGTGGCTCTCCATCTTGAAGGCGACGGCCATGCCGTCCCCGATGTCTATGATGCCGGCGTTCTCGCCGGGACCCTGCAGGACGCGGGGGCCCTTCGTCGGGAACTTCTTCAGGTGCACGCGCGAGCTCTTGTAGGAGCAGTGCTCGCTCCACATGACCGAGAATATGCCCAGCTCGGTCACGCTCGGATCTCGGCCCATTATCTTCCGGATCCGCTCGTACTCCTCGGCGGAGAGACCGTGCTGCCGGGCCAGTTCCGGCGTTACCGCGACCTCCCTCATCGCCCCTTCTCCTCGAGCCACCGGACCATGGACGTGAATATCCTCCTGCCGTCGGCGCTTCCCATCTCCTCCTCCGAGCAGCGCTCCGGATGGGGCATCATCCCAAGGACGTTTCCGCCCGCGTTGCAGATGCCCGCGATGTTTCCCACCGAGCCGTTGGGGTTGGCATCCGGCGAGACGTTGCCCGCTTCGTCGCAGTAGCGGAACACCACCTGACCGTTGCCCTCGAGGGCCGAAAGAGTCTCCCGGTCCGCGTAGTAGTTGCCCTGGTAATGCGCGATGGGGATCTTAAGGATCGATGCCGAAGGGATGCCGTGAGTAAAAGGCACGGTTGAGGATTCGTTCTTCAAATATACGTAATCGCAAATGAATTTCAGCGACTCGTTGGCTATCATCGCCCCCGGCAGAAGCCCCGATTCCAGGAGGATCTGGAAGCCGTTGCAAATGCCGATCACCGGACCGCCTCCATCGGCGAACCGCCTGACCGCCCCCATGACCGGGGAGAGCTTGGCCATCGCCCCGGTGCGAAGGTAATCGCCGTAGGTGAAGCCGCCCGGTATCACCACCGCGTCGTAGCCGGTCAGCCGGTCCTCCTTGTGCCAGACGAAACATGCGTCGAGTCCCAGCACGTGCCTTAGCGCATGGTAGGCGTCGTGATCGCAGTTGGAGCCGGGGAATACCAGGACGGCGATCTTCATGGCGTCACGTCAACCGTCGATCTCGAACCGGAAGTCTTCGATCACGGTGTTCGCCAGCAGCAGCCGGCAGGCCTCGTGAAGCAGCTTCTCCGCATCCGCGCGCCCCATGGCCGCAAGCCGCACCTCCATGAACTTGCCGACGCGGACCTCTTCCACACCTTCGAAGCCCAGGTGGGAGAGCGACCGCTGGATGGCCTTCCCCTGCGGGTCCAGCACACCCCTTTTCAACGTGACGAAGATGCGCGCCTTCACCCGTTACCCCCTTTATCGTCCGAATACCCGGCCGAATATCGCGTCGACGTTCCTCAGGTAATACCGGATGTCGAACAGTTCGTCAAATTCCTTCCTGTCAAGCCGCGCCCGGACTTCGCGGTCCTTCCAGAGGAGGGATGCAAGGCCTTTCCTGCCGCGCCACGCCTCCATCGCCGCCTTCTGGACTATCTCGTACGCCCTCTCCCTCGAAAGACCCTTGGCGGCCAACGCCAGGAGGACCCGCTGGGAATATATGAGCCCCCTGGTGCTCTCCAGGTTCGCCTTCATGCGGTCGGGATAGACGACCAGCTTCTCCATCATGCCGCGGAAGCGGTCGAGCGCGAAGTCGAGGACGATGGTGGCGTCGGGCGCGATCACACGCTCCGCCGAGGAGTGGCTGATGTCACGTTCGTGCCAGAGCGCGACGTTCTCCATGGCGGTTACGGAGTACCCGCGCAGGAGGCGCGAAAGCCCCGAGATGTTCTCCGACAGGACGGGATTGCGCTTGTGGGGCATCGCGGAGGACCCTTTCTGCCCCTCCGAGAAGTACTCCTCTACCTCCAGCACCTCCGTCCGCTGAAGGTGCCGTATTTCGGTCGCGAACTTGTCCAGCGAGGACCCGACGATCGCGAGGGTCGCGAACACTTCCGCATGGCGGTCGCGCTGGACCACCTGGGTCGAGGCCGGGGCGGCCCCCAGCCCCAGCTTCCGGCAGACGTACTCCTCTACGAACGGCTCGATGTTGGCGAACGTCCCCACCGCCCCCGACAGCTTTCCCACGGAGATGACGTCCCGGGCGCGCTTCAGGCGGGAGACGTTGCGGCGCATCTCGTCGGCCCACAGCGCCATCTTCAGGCCGAAGGTGACGGGCTCCGCGTGGATGCCGTGGGTGCGGCCGATCATGACCGTGTCCTTGTGCTCCAATGCCCTCTTCCGCAGCACGTCGAACACGTTTTCAGCTTCCCGGATGAGGCGCGACAGCGCCTGCCGCATCTGCACGGCGAAAGACGTGTCAAGGACGTCGGAGCTGGTCATGCCTACGTGGAGGAACCGGGAGTCGTCCCCGATGTGCTCGGCGACCGACGTCAGAAAGGCGATCACGTCATGCTTGACGCGCTTCTCGATCTCGTTGATCCGGGAGACGTCGAACCGGGCGCGCTTTCGCACCCGCGCGAGGGCGCCGGGGGGGATCCACCCCTTCTTCACCATCGCCTCCATCGCGAGCAGCTCGATGTCGAGCCAGATCCGGAACCGGTTCTCCGGCTCCCAGATCTTTCCCATTTCCGGCCTGGTGTACCTCTCTATCATGACGCCTCCTAGACCCCGGTGTGTCCGAATCCGCCTTCCCCGCGCGTCGTCGGGTCGAGGTCGTCGACGATCCGCAGGGACGCGCGCAGCACCGGCGAGAAGACCAGCTGCGCGATCCGGTCGCCCCTCCTCACCGGAAACGGCTCGCTTCCCAGGTTGACCAGGACCACGCGGATCTCACCGCGGTAATCGGAATCGACGGTGCCGGGCGAGTTGAGGCACGTTACTCCGTGCCGGGCGGCAAGGCCGCTGCGGGGCCGCACCTGCGCCTCCACGCCGGCCGGCAGCGCCACCGAGATTCCCGTCGGGACCAGCGCGCGCCCCATCGGAGGGAGCACGATCTCCGCTTCGATGTCGGCGCGCAAGTCCATGCCTGCCGCGCCTTCGGTCTGGTATGCGGGCACCAGGTCCCTGGCCCCATCGCGGACCAGGCGGACCGGGATCACTCGATCGCCCTCGCCGCTCATCCTAGAAGGCCAACGCGCTTCCCGCCGGCAGGTCCCCGACGGCGGCAAGCGAGAACCGCTCCCGGTCGAGCATGGATGCGGCGAAACCGCGCACTTTATCCGGGGTCACATCGTCCACCCGCCGAAGCGCATCCTCAGGCGTTTCGAGACGCCCCAGGAACAGTTCGTTCATCGCCAGCCGGGACATGCGGTACTCGGCGCTCTCCAGGTTGAGGATCATGTTCCCCTTGATAAGCTCCTTGGCGAGGGCGACCTCCCTGTCATCGAATCGCCCTTCCCGCACGGCGTCGACGACCTCGGCCGTTACGGCGAGCACCTCGCGGACCTTGTCGCGCGACGTCCCGGCGCAGATCTTCAGGATCCCCGAATCGGCGTAGGCGGAAATCGTCGAATAGACGGAATATGCGAGGCCCCGCTTCTCGCGGATCTCCTGGAACAGGCGGCTGCTCATGCTGCCGCCGAGGATGGTATTCATGACGTAGGCGACGTACTTGAGCTCGCTTCTTCGGGAGACCGACGGAGCGCCCAGGGCGATGTGGAGCTGTTCGAGCGGCCGTTTCTTTAGGAATACGCCGGGCTCCGGGAGGGGAGGAGCGTCGGGCAGGAGGCGCTCTCCAAGCGCCAGCGGGGCAAGCGCCGCCGCGAAGGCGTCGACGATCGCGCCGTGCGGAAGGTTTCCCACCACGGTAACGACCGTGCCGCAGCGCCGGAAGCGGTCGCCGAAATACCGCACCACCCGGTCGCGGTCGAACGACGACACGCTCACCTGCGTCCCCTGGATGGGATATCCCAGCGGATGCCCTCCCCAGTACGATTCGTGGAAGAAGTCGTGCAGGTAGTCCTCGGGGTTGTCCTCCACCATGAGGATCTCCTGCAGAATGACGCCCTTCTCGCGCTCCATCTCCTC
>DATBLU010000099.1:0-2658 GCA_036555205.1 Candidatus Deferrimicrobiaceae bacterium | reverse complement strand
CCGATTCCCGCACCCGTTCTCTGATTATGCCGCCCGAATCGCTCACAGCCTGTTGATGACCGATGAGAAGACCCCGGCGCCGAAGCCGTTGTCGATATTTACGACGGCAACGGTCGGGGAGCAGGAATTAAGCATTCCCAGGAGTGCGGACACCCCTCCGAAGCTTGCTCCGTAGCCGACGCTGGTGGGCACGGCTATTACCGGCTTGTCCGTCAGTCCGCCTACGACCGAGGCGAGCGCTCCTTCCATACCTGCGACCACCACCAGGACCCTGGCGGAGAGGAGCGCCTCTTTCTGCATAAGCAGGCGATGGATTCCGGCGACCCCGACGTCGAACATCCGCTCGACCCGGTTCCCCAAAAACTCGGCCGTGACCGCTGCCTCCTCCGCGACGGGGATGTCGGACGTGCCCGCGGTTACGACGAGAATCGTCCCCCTCCCGCGCATATCGGGGTTCCCGGTGCGAATTACCGCGCATCGCGCATCCGGGTAAAGGACCGCCTCTCGAAAGCTCTTCCGGACCGCCCTTTGCTTTGCCGGATCGAGGCGCGTTATAAGCACCGCTGCCCCTGCGCCCCGCATAGCGCGCGCTATCGCGACGATCTGCGCGGCGGTCTTTCCCTCGCCGAGTATCACCTCGGGGATCCCCTGGCGGATCGACCGGTGATGGTCCACGTTCGCCATGCCGATGCTCTCGAACGGCAGCGAGCGCATCTTGCGCAATGCCACGTCCACGGATGTCTTCCCGCCCGCGACTTCCATAAGAAGCTTTCGCAGCCGCTCCGCGGTCACTCCGTCCCCCCCCGGCTCTCCGTCCCCTGCTTCTCCACGGGCTCCTCCGCGCTCTCTTGCCGTGAATGCAACGTCACCCTTACCTCCTTCACGGCCCTCTCCGTGGAGCGGGCCACCGTGAAAACGGCTCCCGGGACGGAGAAGCGATCCCCAGCCGCCGGTATCCTCCCCGCCATGGAGATCAGCATGCCGCCCACCGTGGAATATTCTCCTTCCGGAAGGGGAGCGCCCATCTCCTCCTCGAACCGGCGGACTTCCATCGAACCCGGCACAAGGAACTCGTTCGGCGCGATTTTCTTATAATATTCCATGCCCCTGTCGTATTCATCCTCGATCTCGCCCACCACCTCCTCCACGACGTCCTCGGCGGTCACCAACCCGGTCACCCCGCCGAACTCGTCGACGACGACGGCAAAAGAAGTCCTCTCTTCCTGGAACTTGCGCATCAATTCGTCGATCGGCATCAATTCCGGCACGAAGAAAGCCTTTCGAAGCAGTGGGAGCACGGGGGCGTCCGGGGGGCTGCCCACGACGTCCAGGATATGAAGGAATCCCACGACCCGGTCGATCCGTTCCCGGAACACCGGGTACCGGGAGAAGCCGCTTCGGGCCGCCAGCAGCGCCGCCTCGCGGCAGATCGCGCTTTCGGGGAGCGCCACGACCTGGGACAGCGGGCGGAAGATGTCCGCGACCTTCGTCTCGCCGAACGTGAACACCCGGCGGACCATCGTCCGTTCATGGGTTTCAACGTCCGAGTCGACGCGGCTTACCTGGAGGATCAGCCTGAGTTCCTCGCGGGTCACCACGTCGTGCAGCGGAGGGACGCCGCCGAAAGGACGGGACAGGAGGCGCCCGAGGAACGACACGGCCGCCACCAGCGGGTACAGGCAGATCTGGGCGGCGCGCACGAATCGGGCCGCCGCCCCTGCCAGGGCGTCGGCGCGTGGCCGCGCGAACGTTTTCGGCACGATCTCCCCGAAAAGGATCACGAGGGGGGCGACCACCCCCACCGTCGCCCATTCCGCGTGCGAGCCGACCCTCGGCAGCAGGTACGACGCGGTGAGGACGGTGCAAAGGACCACGAACAGGTCCGTTCCCGAAAGCGTCGTGGCGAGCGTGCGGTCCGGGCGGGACAGCAGGTCAAGCGCAATCTGCGCCCCGCCGTCTCCGCTGCGCGCCCGTTCGGTGAGCTTGTGGCGGTCGGCCGAGATAAGAACCATCTCGGCGCCGGTGAACAGTCCCTCCATGAGGATGCAGAACGCTATGGCCAGCACGATTTCCATCGGTCAGCCCGCCGCCTGCGGGATCCGCTGCACGACCACCTCGACGATGCGTATCCCCTTCAACCGCTCGACGGTGAAGCGGAGCGCGCCCAGCGCGATCGAGTCGCCCCGGCCCGGAAGGCGCCCGAACTCGTGGAGCAGGATCCCCGCGACGGTGTCCCATTCCTGGTCCGGCAAATCCGTCCCGAACGCCTCGTTGAACCGGTGGATGGGCGTCTTCCCGAGGACGCGGTACGTTCCGTCCGGCCGGGCCGCTATTTCCTTCTCCTCGCGGTCGTGCTCCTCGCGGATCTCCCCGAACAGCTCCTCAAGAACGTCCTCCAGAGTCACGATGCCGACGATCTCGCCGAACTCGTCGACGACGAGCGCAAGGTGGACCTTGAGCTTCTGGAACTCGCGTAGCAGCAGCGGCAGCTTTTTCGACGCGGGGATGACGCAAGGAGGCTTCAGCAGCGCCGTCCAGGATATCTCCGTCCCCTCGGCCATCGGCCGGAGAAGCTCCTTGAAATAAAGGACGCCGACGATGTTCTGCCGCTCTTCCTCGTAGACCGGGATCCGGGACCGGCGGTACCGGTGGAACCGG
>DATBLU010000093.1:0-5709 GCA_036555205.1 Candidatus Deferrimicrobiaceae bacterium | reverse complement strand
GCAAGCTCCTCCGCCAGGCCGGCGGCATCGAGCCACGGCGCCCCGAACAGTTCGAACGGCCGCGTCGTGCCGCGCCCCTCGCTAAGGTTCGTCCCCTCGAGAAGGCACATTCCGGGATAGACGAGCGCCGTCTCAGGCGTCGGCATGTTGGGCGACGGGAAGACCCACGGAAGACCGGTGTCGCGCTGGTGCATCCCCCGCCTCCAGCCGCGGCAGGGGATCACGTCGAGCGCAAGGTCGAGGCCCCGCTCCTCCCGGTACATGCATGCGAGCTCCCCGACGGTGAGACCGTGGCGGACCGCCACGTCGTGCACGCCGCAGAAGCTCTCGAAGCCGGGGCGAAGCGAGGGTCCCTCCACGGTGCGGCCGCCTATCGGGTTCGGCCGGTCCAGGACGAAGAAGGCGAGCTTCGCGCGGGCGGCGGCCTCCATGCAGAAGAGCATGGTCGCCTGGTACGTGTAGTAGCGGGCCCCGACGTCCTGGATGTCGAAGACCAGCGCGTCGAGACCGCGCAGTTTCTCCTCGTCGGGCCGCAGCGAACCGGCGCCGCTTCCGTACAGCGAGTGGACAGGCGCGCCGGTCCGCGGGTCGCGCTCTTCCTCCACGGCCGCCATGTACTGCGTGTCGCCGCGGACGCCGTGCTCCGGGCCGAAGAGGGCGGCGAGCCGCAATCCCCGCGCTGCATGGAACAGGTCTGCGGCATGGCGCAGCCGCCGGTCCACCGATGTGGGGTTGCATATGAGCCCCACCGCAAGCCCCCGCAAGGAGGCGAAGCGATCCTCGACGAGCACGTCGAGGCCCGATGCGACCCTCTTCGTGCGGCTCCCGGCCTTCGGGGCGGCTCCCATAATCATAGGAAGATACCACATCCGCCTGCGAAGGTTCCCGGCCGGCGGAAGCCTTCGGAAACAGCCGGGCATCCAAGAACAAGAGTACCGGGGGAAATCAATTTTCCAGGCGCCGTTGCGGCTTAACGGTTCCCGAAAGGATCGCGATGAAGGAGTTTCTGGAGAGCTTTCATGATCTTGTCATGACCGGGATCATCCTCGCGGTGGCGCTTGCGATCGCATTCGCCGCATATGTTGCCGTTTTCGCCCTCGCAAGGGTCGTCGCCCGGCGGACGGGGAGCGCGTTGGAAGATCTCATCGTACGGCACGGACGGAAGCCGGCGATGGCCTTTTTCCCCCTGCTTTCGATCTTCACGGCAATCCCGTTCATGCCGCTGCCGAAGGAAGTCGCGGCGCCGGCGCAGCACGCCGTCGCCCTCGGGCTCATCGCCTCCGTGGGGTGGATCGCCGTACGGATAACCGAAGCGCTGGTCGACTTCACATCATTCCGCTTCGAGGTGGACGTGAAGGACAACCTGGCGGCCCGCAGGATGCGGACCCGGTTCCTGGTGTTGCGCCGCGTCACCGCGGTCATCATCGGATTCGTCACCCTCTCGGTGATGCTCATGACGTTTCCCTCCATCCGTCGCCTCGGGGTCACCATGTTCGCCTCGGCGGGTATTGCGGGGCTCGTCGTCGGCCTTGCCGCCCGGCCGATGCTCACCAATATCATCGCGGGCCTGCAGATAGCCTTCACGCAGCCGATCCGGATCGACGACGTGGTGATCGTGGAGGGGGAGTACGGCAGGGTCGAGGAGATCCGCACGACCTACGTCGTCGTCCGGGCCTGGGACCAGCGGCGGCTGGTGCTCCCCCTTTCCTACTTCATAGAGCGGCCGTTTCAGAACTGGACTCGCGTGACCGCCGACATCTACGGGACCGTTTACCTCTACGCGGACTACACACTGCCGGTGGAAGAGGTGCGTAAAGAGCTTCTGAGGATCCTTGAGTCGTCCGGCCTGTGGGACAGGAAGGCCTGGGGGCTTCAGGTCACGGACGCCACCGAGCGCACACTCCAGCTTCGGGCGCTGTTGAGCGCGGCGGATTCCTCGACTGCCTGGGACCTGCGCTGCCACGTGAGGGAAAGGCTGGTCGCCTTCATTGCGGATAACTATCCCAAGTGCCTCCCGGCCGCCAGGACGGAGATCCGGGAGTCCCCATCCCAGGCGCTCCCGGCGCGGGAAGAGGGAAGGCGGTCCGCGTAGATCGCGTGACGTATCGTCCCGTGGTTTTCATGGCGGCCGACCGGTCGTGCCTTTGGGGAGGAAGTGGTGGTATCCTACCCCACAGACACTGACGGGAGGACGTCGTGAAACCGCAAATGCCCGTAATCGGTAAGGTATCCTCGGAAATATTCGATGAGGTGATTCTTCCCCGGCTTGGATGCAAGCACCCCGAAATCCTGGTCGGTCCGCAGCACGGGGTGGACGTGGGCGTCGTCGACCTGGGCGGCGGTCAGGTGATGGTGACCACGACCGATCCGATATTCGTGGTCCCCCCTTACGGGTGGGAGCGGTCAGGATGGTTCGCGGTCCACATCCTTGCTTCCGACGCGGCCACTTCGGGAATCCGGCCGCGCTACATAACCATGGATCTCAACCTCCCCCTGTCGATCGACCGGGATGGATTCGAAGCCCTGTGGACCGTCATGCACCGGGAGTGCGAGAAGATCGGCATGGCGGTCCTGTCCGGCCACACCGGCCGCTATGAAGGGTGCGAGTATCCCATGATAGGCGGCGCCACCGTGATCGGCATCGGGCCCAAAGACCGGTATGTCACCCCCAACATGGCGCGGCCGGGGGACGTCGTCATAATCACGAAGGGGGCCGCCATCGAGGCGGCCGGGCTGTTCGCCGTCACCTTTCCGCAACGGGTGGCGCAGCGTTACGGGGAGAAAACGGCGCGGGAGGCCGAGGAGATATTCTGGCAGATGTCCGTCGTGGAGGATGCCCTTACCGCGGCGGAAGCAGGCGTGAGGGAAAACGGCGTGACGGCCATGCACGACGCCACCGAGTGCGGCGTGTGGGGCGGCCTGTTCGAGGTCGCCCAGGCGTCGGGCGTCGGCATGGCTATAGACAAGGAAAAAATCATCGTGCAGGACGCCGTGCAGAAAGTGTGCGACCTGTTCGGGATCGACCCGTATTCGTCGATAAGCGAGGGGACGCTCATCATCGCATGCCGGCCGCACAAGGCGAAGGAAGTGATCCGTCGTCTCGGCGACAAGGGGATCAAGGCCGGCATGGCGGGGGAAATAGTGGAGCCGCGTGAGGGGATGCGCATTTTCGAAAAAGGGATTTCGACGGAACTGGCTCATCCCAAGGTGGACCCCTTCTGGGCCGCCTTCGGAAAAGCGGCCTCGCAGGGTCGGTGAATGGACGGCATCGTCTCTCCCGCCATGTGGCGGCTCTACGTCATAACCGATGAGCGGGTGGGCCGGGGCAGGTCCCACCTCCAGATCGCGGAAGGGGCGATCCTGGGAGGAGCCGATGCGATACAGCTACGGGACAAGGAAGCCTCCGGCGGCCGACTTTTCGGCGTGGCGCTGGGCCTGCGCAGGCTCACGCGCGAAGCGAAGATTCCTTTCATAGTGAACGACCGCCTGGATGTCGCCATGGCGGTCGATGCCGACGGGGTGCATGTGGGGCAGGATGACCTGCCGGCTTCCGTCGCGCGCAGGATCCTGGGGCCCGGCAAGATCCTGGGGGTCTCTGCGGAGACGGTGGAGGAGGCCTTGGCGGCGCAAAAAGACGGAGCGGACTACCTCGGCGTGGGCCCGGTATTCGAGGCCAGGGGGACCAAGGCGGACGCCGGAGCGCCGCTGGGCCTCGAACTCATCGCGCGAATCCGAAAAGGGTGCAGCCTTCCCATCGTCGCGATCGGAGGGATAAACGCCGAAAACGCACGGAGCGTGAGGGAAGCGGGAGCGGATGCGGTTGCGGTGATTTCCGCGATCGCGTCTGCCGACGATATAACACAGGCGGCGATGCATCTGAAGCTGCGGCTTTAGCGCCGCGTACAAGGAGGCAAAATTGAAGAAGGCGCTTGCCATCGCCGGCTCCGACAGCGGGGGAGGCGCCGGCATCCAGGCGGACCTGAAGACCTTCATGGCGTTCGGGGTATTCGGGATGTCCGCCGTCACCGCCCTTACGGCCCAGAACACGGTGGGCGTGCAGGGTATTTTCGACGTCCCGCCCGAATTCGTCCGGGAGCAGATCCGGAGCATAATGACCGACATCGGCGCCGATGCCGCCAAGACGGGAATGCTGTCCAACGCCGGCATAGTGCGGACGGTGGCCGAATCGGTCCGCGAGTTCCGCATCCCGAACCTTGTAGTCGACCCCGTGATGGTCGCCAAGAGCGGCGATCCGCTGCTGGCGCCGGAGGCCCGCCTGGCGGTCCGCGGCGAGCTGCTGCCGATGGCCGTCGTCGTTACCCCCAACCTCTTCGAGGCGGAAGCGCTCCTCGAACGGAAGATCGAAGGATTGGACGCCATGAAGAAGGCCGCCAGGGAGCTTAAAACCTTCGGATGCGGCTGGGTGGTCTTGAAGGGCGGGCGCGTGGACATCGACGGGCAGGCGATCGACGTTCTCTGCGGGGATGGAGAACTCATACTCCTGCGGTCGCCCTGGGCGGCATCCGGGAATACCCACGGCACCGGCTGCACCTTCGCCTCCGCCATCGCAGCCGGCCTGGCCAAGGGGCTGGCCCCGCCCAAGGCCGCCCAAATGGCGAAAAAGTACGTAACCGAGGCCATCAAAAGCGGGCCGTCGCTGGGAAGCGGCCGCGGTCCCACGAACCATCTCGCCGGCGTGCGCGCCAAATGGTAACGGGGCGGTCTTCAGCTACACGGCAAGCCGTACGCGGGAAAATCATGAATATCCCCCCTGGGAAGCTGCCAGTCGAGATTCTGGAAAGGATGATTGCGAAGTACACGTCGTCGATAAATGGAGTCGTTGTCGGCTCTTCGATCGGAGAGGACGCCGCGGCGATCGATATCGGGGAGACCTGCCTTCTGGCCAAGACTGATCCGATCACGTTCGTGGCCGAGGACATCGGGACCTATACGATCTTCGTCAACGCGAACGACATCGCGACGATGGGCGGCATGCCCCGGTGGTTCCTTGCGGTCATCCTCCTCCCGGAAAAGGGGACGACCCCCAGGCTCGTGGAAAAAATATTCCGCCAGCTTTCTAAAGCCTGCAAGAAAACAGGCGTGGCCTTCTGCGGCGGGCATACGGAAATCACCGTCGGCATCGATCGGCCTGTCGTCATCGGCACGATGCTGGGCGAGGTGGAGAAGAGCCGGCTCATCACTACGGCCGGGGCGCGGGCGGGGGACGATATAGTTCTCACCAAGGCGATCGCCATCGAAGGCACTTCGATACTCGCCAGGGAAAGAGGCGAGGAGATCGCCGGCGCGTTCGGGGCGGATGTCCTGCGTGCCTGCAGGAAACTTGCGGACGATCCCGGGATCGGGATCTTGAGGGAGGCCGGCGTCGCCGTGCGCAACGGCAGGATCCATTCCATGCACGATCCCACGGAAGGAGGATTGGCGAACGCCCTTTACGAGGTGGCGGCGGCTGCGGACGTGGGACTGGTCGTGGAGAACGGGCGGATCCCCGTACTGAAGGAGTGCAGAATGCTGTGCAGGCACTTCGGCCTGGATCCGATGGGCCTGATCGCCTCCGGCAGCCTCCTGATCATGGTCGACCCGGGCGACAGCGGGAAGGTGATCCGGGCCATTGAAGATGCAGGCGTGGCCGCGGCGAAAATAGGAAAAATCGCGCCGAAGTCGGAAGGGGTCAAGATCCGCGACAGGGGC
>DATBLU010000279.1:0-4905 GCA_036555205.1 Candidatus Deferrimicrobiaceae bacterium | reverse complement strand
GCGGCCGACCACGTTTCGCCGGACGCCATCAACTTCATGGTCCGGTACGGCCGGGGGCTCGTCTGCCTGAGCATGACGGAAGAGCGGGCGCGCCAGCTCCAGCTCCCGCCGATGGTGCACGACAATTCCTCTCCCTTCGGGACGGCGTTCACCGTATCGATCGAGGCGCGCCGCGGGGTCACGACCGGAATTTCGGCATATGACCGGTCCACCACCGTCCGCACCGCCATTGCGGAAAACGCCAGGCCGGAAGATCTCGTGCGGCCGGGTCACGTGTTTCCCGTGGTGGCGAGGAAGGGCGGGGTCCTCGTGAGGACCGGCCAGACGGAAGGGTCCGTCGACCTTGCGCGGCTCGCCGGCTGCACTCCGGCGGGCGTCATCTGCGAGATCATGAAGGAAGACGGGACGATGGCGCGCATGCCGGACTTGAGGTCGTTCGCCGCCGAGCACGGGCTCAAGATCGTGTCGATACAGGACCTCGTCGAGTACCGGATGACGAGGGAGCGCCTCGTCAAGCGCATCGCGGAGACGCGTATGCCGGTGCGGGACGGCGGGGAGTTCGCGGCGATCGCGTACAGGAACGAGATCAACGGCGATACCCACATGGCGCTGATAAAGGGGGAGGTCCGGCCGGATGTGCCGGCGCTCGTCCGCGTTCATTCCGAGTGCCTGACAGGTGACGTTTTCCATTCGATGCGGTGCGACTGCGGCGAGCAGCTCCAGAACGCCATGCGCATGATCGTCCGGGCCGGCTCAGGCGTGTTCCTTTACATGCGGCAGGAAGGGCGGGGGATCGGCCTGGAAAACAAGATCCGCGCCTACAACCTGCAGGATAAGGGATTCGACACGGTCGAGGCGAACGAGCGGCTCGGATTCAAGCCGGACTTGAGGGATTACGGGGTGGGGGCCCAGATCCTGGTCGACGTCGGCGTGCGGGACATCCGCCTGCTCACCAACAATCCGAAAAAGATCATCGGACTGGAGGGGTACGGCCTCAAGGTCGTCGAGCGGGTCCCTATCGAGGTGGCCCCTAACGCGGCAAACGTAAAGTACCTCAAGACAAAAAAGAAGAAACTGGGGCATATACTGAACGTCGAGTGAGGGGGCTGCGATGGCGCGGATAATCGAGGGAGACCTCCAGGGACAGGGGTTGAAGGTGGCGATCGTTGCGTCGCGGTTCAATGCATTCATCACCGACCGGCTGCTCGAAGGAGCGATCGACGGGCTGCGGCGGCACGGCGTGGAGGACAAGGACATCCTGGTGATCAGGGTCCCCGGCTCGTTCGAGCTTCCGCTGGGAGTCCGCAAGGCCGCCAAGGGGAAGGTCGACGCCGTCATAGCGCTCGGGGCGCTGATCCGCGGGGGGACTCCGCACTTCGATTACTTGAGCGCCGAAGTGACCAAGGGAATCGCCCAGGTGACCCTCGACTCCGGGATCCCCGTCGCATTCGGCGTTCTGACCACCGATACGATCGAGCAGGCGATCGAGCGCGCCGGCACGAAGGCAGGCAACAAGGGATTTGAGGCCGCGCTGTCCGCGATAGAGATGGCCAAGCTGCTGCGCCAGTTATAGAGGAGGGCCGGGGGCGGAACAAGAAGTGCGCCGGGAATCGAGGGAAAAGGTCTTTCAAACGCTTTTCATGATGGATTTCCTGGGGGTTGGCCCTGACGAGGCCATCCCCCTTTTTGCGTTGACGTCCGAGCCTCCGTCGGATCCCGAGTACTACCGCGACGCGGTCAACGGCGTATGGGAGCACCGTGAGGAGGTCGACGGCCTTATCCGGCAGGCGGCCGAGAATTGGCGGCTGGAAAGGATGGCGCTCGTCGATCGCAACATCCTTCGACTCGGCGCATACGAAATATGCCACTCGGACGACGTTCCTTACGTGGTGGCGATAAACGAGGCGGTGGACCTGGGGAAAAGGTACGGCTCGGAGGAATCCGGCGCTTTCATAAACGGGATACTTGATAAAATATCGGAGATCTCCCGGAAAAAGAAGGGAACTCGATGAAGTATCGACCGCAGGCGATTGAGTCCAAATGGCAGAAAGCGTGGGACGATGCCGGGGTATCGAGGTGCCCGGACGAAGTCGCCGCACCCAAGTATTATTGTCTCGAGATGTTTCCCTATCCGTCCGGGCGCATACACATGGGGCACGTGCGCGTATACACGATCGGCGACCTCATCGCGCGGTTCAAGCGGATGCGGGGCTACCAGGTGCTGCACCCGATCGGATGGGACGCGTTCGGCCTTCCGGCGGAGAACGCCGCCCACCGGCACGGGACGCACCCCGCCAAGTGGACATACGAAAATATCGACTTCATGCGCCAGCAGTTGAAGGAGCTGGGCATCTCCTACGACTGGGATCGCGAGTTCGCCACGTGCACCCCGGAATATTACCGCTGGGAGCAGCTCTTCTTCCTCTGGATGATCCGGGACGGGCTTGCCTACAGGAAGAGGGCGCTGCTCAACTGGTGCGACGAGTGCCAGACCGTCCTTGCGAACGAACAGGTCAACAGGGACGGGACGTGCTTCATCCACGACCAGACGCGCGTCACACAGCGGGAGCTCGACCAGTGGTTCCTCGGGATCACGAAGTACGCGGACGAGCTCCTCTCCGGGCACGACGAGCTTAAAGGGGGGTGGCCGGAAAACGTCCTGGAGATGCAAAGAAACTGGATCGGGCGCAGCGAGGGGGCGGAGATCGATTTCCCGCTCGCCGGCGGCGACGGCATGATCACCGTGTTCACCACGAGGCCGGACACGATCTACGGCGCCACGTTCATGAGCGTCGCGCCGGAGCACCCGCTGGTGGCGAAATTCGCCGGTGAAACCGGGCGCGGGAAAGAGGTCCGCGCGTTCGTCGACCGCGTTGCCGGGCAGGACAGGATAGAGCGGTCCAGCGGCGAGATGGAGAAGGAGGGGATTTTCACCGGCGGCTATTGCATAAACCCGATGACCGGAGGGAAGATCCCGGTCTTTGCGGCAAATTTCGTCCTTTACGAGTACGGCACGGGCGCCGTGATGGCCGTCCCGGCGCACGACCAGCGCGACTTCGAGTTCGCGAAAAAATACGGGCTCCCGATCGTGCCGGTCATACAGCCCGAAGCAGGGGAAGCGATAACGGCCGGGACGCTCGCATGCGCCTACGAGGGGCCGGGCCGCATGGCCGATTCGGGCCCTTTCACCGGCATGGACAACGAAGCCGGGAAACGCGAAATCACCAGGCATTTCGAGCGGGAGGGGATCGGCCGGGGGAAGGTTCAATACCGCCTCCGCGACTGGGGAGTAAGCCGGCAGCGCTACTGGGGGTGCCCTATTCCCGTGATCCATTGCGCGAAGTGCGGCGCGGTGCCCGTGCCGGAAGAAGACCTCCCCGTGGTGCTGCCCGAAGACCTCCCCTATACGCGGGAGAAGGGCAATCCGCTGGCTGCGGCCGATAAATGGGCATCCGTTCCGTGTCCCTCGTGCGGCGCGAAGGCGCGCAGGGAGACCGACACTTTCGACACGTTCTTCGAATCGAGCTGGTATTTCCTGCGCTACATCGACCCCCATAACGACGGGGAGCCGCTCGACAGGGGAAAGATGCGGGCGTGGATGCCGGTCGATCAGTACGTGGGCGGCGTCGAGCACGCCTGCATGCACCTCATATACGCCCGGTTCTTCCATAAATACCTGCGCGACCGCGGGCTTGCGCCGGGGAACGAGCCGTTCAAACGGCTTCTCTCGCAGGGTATGGTGTGCATGGCGACGCTGGAGTGCCCTAAACACGGATGGCGCTACCCCGAGGAGGTCGATCCGGAGGGAAATTGCAGGCAGTGCGGAGAGAAGGTCGAGGTCGGCCGCTCGATGAAGATGTCGAAGTCGAAGCGCAACGTGGTGGAGCCCTCCGCGCTCGTGGAGAAGTACGGCGCCGATACCGCAAGGCTTTTTTCCCTGTTCGCGGCGCCTCCCGAGAAGGATCTCGACTGGAGCGAGCAGGGGGTGGAAGGGGCCTTCAGGTTCCTGGGAAGGGTGTACCGGCTGATCGCGCAGAAGGAAAAAGCGATCCGCGGCGCCGGCCGCGTCGAGGGGGAGTCGGGAGAGCAGGCCAGGCGGATCCGGCAGGTTACCCACCGCACGCTCAAGAAGGTGACCGGGGACGTCGAGGACAGGTACCACTTCAACACGGCGATTTCCGCCGTAATGGAAATGGTCAATTTCCTTTATCTGGTCGAGGAGTCCGCCTGGGACTCCAAGGAAGCCGCTCCCGCGCTGCGCGAGGCCGTGGAACTCCTTCTTCTGATGCTTTCGCCTTTCGCCCCGCACGTTTCCGAGGAATTATGGGAGAAGATCGGGAATGAGGGGATGGCGTGCCGTCAGCCTTGGCCCGAGGCCGACGAGGATATGGCCCGCGCGGAGGAGATCCTGATAGTCGTGCAGGTGAACGGGAAGCTTCGCTCCAGGATCACGGCGGACGCGGAGGCCACGGAGGAGGAGATCCGGTCCATGGCGCTTTCCGATCCGCGCGTAAGGGAATTCACGGAGGGTAAGACGCTGAAAAAGCTCGTCGTCGTACCCAAGAAACTAGTGAGCATAGTCGTATCGTGAAGTCCGCCGCGGGTTCCGCCATATTGAAGGGGATCGCCGTCTTCCTCATGATCGCGTCGCTTGCCTCCTGCGGTTACAGGTTCCGGCCGGATCCCGGGTCCCGGTTCGCCGATCCTTCGGTCCGCGTGGACTTGAGGCCGTTCGCAAACGTCTCCGTTTTCCCCGATGCCGGAGTAATTCTTGCGGGGAGGCTTCGGGAGGACCTGAGACGCATGGGTTTCCGCGGAGTTTTCGACCAGGCCGGGGCGGAATACGTGATAGAGGGGACCGTCAAGGACATTGTAGAGGACGTCGTCTCCCACGGCGCCGACCAG
>DATBLU010000052.1:0-16622 GCA_036555205.1 Candidatus Deferrimicrobiaceae bacterium | reverse complement strand
GGCGCCGAGATCGTCACGGTCGCAGTGCGCAGGATCAACCTGGACCGGAGCCGCGAGTCGCTCCTCGATCACGTCGATCCGGCAAGGTACACCCTGCTTCCCAACACGGCGGCCTGCTACACCGCGGACGACGCGATCCGCACCTGCCTCCTCGCGCGGGAGGCCGGGATGTCGAACATGGTGAAGCTCGAGGTGATCGGCGACGAGAAGACCCTTTTTCCGGACACCGAGGGGCTGCTTGCGGCGGCGCGGACGCTCGTAAAGGAAGGGTTCGTCGTTCTCCCGTACACGAACGACGACCCGATCATGGCGAGGAAACTGGAGGACGCGGGCTGCGCGGCCGTCATGCCGCTCGCCGCGCCGATCGGCTCGGGGCTCGGAATCCGGAATCCGTACAACATAAGGATCATACTCGAGACGGTCAAAGTGCCGGTCATCGTCGACGCCGGCGTGGGGACCGCCTCCGACGCCGCCGTGGCGATGGAGCTGGGGTGCGACGGGGTCCTGATGAACACCGGCATCGCGGGGGCGAAGGACCCCGTGAGGATGGCCGAGGCGATGCGCGAGGCGGTTTCGGCGGGCCGCAAGGCGTTCCGTGCGGGCAGGATCCCCAGAAAGCTGTACGCCTCCGCCTCATCCCCGGCGGACGGAACGTTTTTCTGATCCGGATGGAAGAACGATGAAGATCGATTTCCGCGTGTATCTCATCACCGACCGCAAGCTATGCCCGGGAGGCGATATCCTGGGGACGGTGGAGAAAGCGCTGGACGGCGGCGTCCGCGCCGTGCAGCTTCGCGAGAAGGACCTGTCCGGGGGGGAGCTTTTCCGCCTGGCGGAAAAGATGCGAAGGCTTACGGCGGCGTACGGCGCGCGGCTGTTCATCAACGACCGCGCGGACGTGGCCGTTGCGGCCGGCGCGGACGGCGTCCACCTGGGGGTCGGATCCCTCCCGCCGCGTGCCGCAAGGCGCCTGATCGGCGCGCGGGCCGCTATCGGTTGCTCCGCGCACAACGCTTCGGAACTGCGGGATGCGGAGGCGGGAGGAGCGGACTTCGTGACGTTCGGGCCGGTCTACCGGACGCCTTCGAAGGCGCCCTTCGGCGAGCCTGTGGGGATTACCGCGCTTGCATCGGCGTGCCGGGCTGCGGCCATCCCGGTGTTCGCCCTCGGGGGCGTCGGGCCGGAGACCCTCGACGAAGTCGCCCGCGCCGGCAGTTTCGGAGTCGCGCTGGTCTCGGCGGTCGTCGCGGCGGCGGACCCGCGCGCGGCGGCCTCGACGCTAACCGGATATTTCGCGCGAGGCCGACGCCTCGCGGAAACGGAAAAGGAAGGTGCTCCATGACGCTGCTGCATCGCGCAAGATCCGGGCAGTTCCCGGATGAGATCGTCAGGGCCGCCGCGGAGGAAGGGGTCACTCCCGAATCGCTCCGCGCGAAGGTTGCGGCGGGACGCGCCGTGATCCCGCGCAACCGAAAGCGGGGCGAGATCAGGCCCGTCGCCATCGGCGAGGGGCTTCGGGTCAAGATCAACGCCAACGTGGGGACGTCCCGCGACCGCGCGGACATCGCCGCCGAGCTGGAGAAGACGAGGGTCGCCGTCGCCGCGGGCGCGGACGCGGTCATGGACCTCTCCACCGGCGGGCCGATCGACGGGATCCGGCGGGCCATCCTGGCCGAATGCCCCGTTCCCGTGGGGACCGTTCCGCTCTACCAGGCCGCAGCGGACGCCGCATCCCGCGGAAAATCCTGGGTCGAGCTTTCGGAGGACGACTTCTTCGACGGGATCCTCAAGCAGGCCGAAGACGGCGTCGACTTCATGACCGTCCACTGCGGCGTGACGCGGGAAGCGCTGGCGCGCCTCGTCCGGGAAGGTCGCCGGCTGGACATAGTCAGCCGCGGGGGGTCGCTGCTTGCCGAATGGATGGGATACAACGGGCGCGAGAACCCGTTCTTCGAGCAGTACGACCGGCTGCTGGAGATCTGCCGGGAATACGACATCACGATCTCCCTCGGGGACGGTCTGCGCCCCGGATGCCTGGCCGACGCGACTGACCGCGCGCAGGTGCACGAGCTCATGACGCTGGGCGAGCTGACGGAGCGTGCCTGGGAGCGGGACGTGCAGGTAATGATCGAGGGCCCGGGCCACGTTCCGCTCAACCAGATCGCGGCCAACGTCCAGCTGCAGAAGCGCCTGTGCCACGGGGCGCCGTTCTACGTGCTGGGGCCGCTGGTGACGGACATCGCGCCGGGGTACGACCACATCACCTCGGCCATCGGGGGGGCGATCGCCGCCTGGAGCGGCGCGGATTTCCTGTGCTACGTCACCCCTTCCGAGCACCTGCGCCTCCCCACCGTCGATGACGTGAAAACCGGGGTCATCGCGTCGCGCATCGCCGCGCACGCCGCCGACATCGCCCGCGGGATACCGGGGGCCATGGACCGGGACAACCGGATGGCGGACGCCCGCAGAAGGCTCGACTGGAAGGCGCAGATAGAGCTGTCGGTCGATCCCGAAACCGCGCGCACGCTGCGGGGGGGGAGCATGCCCACGGTCGACGAGGCGGTCTGCACTATGTGCGCGGACCTGTGCGCTATTAAGACGTCGCAGAAGGCCATCCGGCGCGGCCAGTGAAGTGAGCGGCAAGGGAGGTTCCAGCGGCGCCGAATCCTCCCCGGTGGCGCGCGCCCTTTCCCAGCGGGGCCTCGATATCGCAGTATGCCGCAACGAGGGACGGACCTTCCTTCCGTTCCTGACTTCGGCCGGAAAGCGGGATGCGTTTTTCCGCCTCCTGCACTCCTACGCCTTTCGGCTGTTCCTGCGCGACCTTCTGACGCTCAGGAACCGCTACCTGCCCGAGAGGCTCGGGCCCTTCTTTTCTCCCGAATCCGTCGAGGAAATGGCCGCGCAGGTGGAGCGCCTGGGCCTCATCAGGCGCGGCCCGGCGGGAACCGTCCGGCTGCTGGCCGACTCCGTGACCGACTTCGGAGACACCTTCGAATGGTTCGTGGGGGAAATCCTGATCCGCCAGTTCCGTGCCGACGCGCTGTGGGGCGTCACGATCCCCGGCCTGTCGTGCGGAGGGGACTTCGACGTGCTGGCGCTCCTGTCGGGGAAACTCCTCTACATAGAGACCAAAACGTCTCCGCCCAAGCACATCGAGCAGAAGGAGATGGGCGCGTTCGTCTCGCGCGTCCGGAAGCTGTCGCCGGACCTGGCCATACTCCTCGTGGACACCCACCTCCGCATGAAGGACAAGCTGGTCCCCCTGCTCTCCGGGGCGCTGCGGGAGGAAGGGGTGGAGAACCCGGAGTTGAGCCGTGTGGAGAAGGAGACGTTCGGATGGAACGGAAGGCTCTACATCACCAACGCAAAGCGCGATATCGGCGCGAACCTTTCGCTATGCCTGCGAAGCTACTTCCTGGACCGCTTTTTCGGCTGAGGGGCCTGGGGCTGCTCGGCCGCCCGCATCTTCTCGCGGAACGACTCCCGTATACCCTCCGGGAACGCGCCTTCCATCCATAGGGCGGCGGCCGCCAGGCGCGGGTAAAACCTGGACCCGCCGAGAAGCGGCGCGTCGCGCGGCAGCAGGAGAGCCAGGAAAAACGCCAGCAGGACGGCCAGGAGCAAGCCCTTTGCCGCCCCCGCGAGCATGCCGAGGAAGCGGTCGGTCCCGGAAAGCTTCGTCCCGCGGACCCATCGCTCGACGAGCAGCCCCGCCAGCCGGACCGCGATGTATACGGCCAGGAGAACGAGCAGATACGACGCTGCCGCCCCTCCCGTGAAATCCAGTCCCAGCGGCTTCTGGACCGCGGCGCCGAATTTCCATCCCGCGACAAGGCCCAGTATCAGCCCCGCCCACGAGGCCGCCTGCCGCACAAGTCCCTTTAGCAGCCCCAGGAGCGCAAGCACCGCGACCATGGCGGCGATTCCGATGTCGAGCGGATTCATCGCACCTAATGTACCTGAAGAAGCGACCGCGTTCCAGAAGGAAGGCGAGGATTGCCTAGTTGTCCCGCCCTATGGCCTTGGACACTACGTTGGAGAGCTCGTCCAGCCGGTAGGGTTTCTGTATGAATCCGATGATCCCCTCGTCCATGATTTCCTGTACGGTTCCGTCCAGGCTGAATCCCGTCGAAAGGATCGCCCGCACGTCCGGATTCATGGCCTTGATCTCGCGGAAGCAGTCACGGCCCCCCAGGACCGGCATTATCATGTCTATTATGACGAGGTCCACGTCCTTCCCGAACCGGCGGTAATACTCCACACCCTCCCGGCCGTCCGCCGCCGTGCTCACCATGTAGCCCAGGGTCGACAGCATGGCGCTGCAGACATCCCTGACCGTGTCCTGGTCGTCGATCAGGAGGATCTTCCCCCTGCCCGCGCCGCCCTCCGCTTCCTCCGCGGGGAAGCCGGGCACATCCTCGACATTTTTTGCTGCGCCCAGCGGGAGATGCACCATGAACAGGGTGCCTGCTCCGACTTCGCTCCTTACCTCTATGAACCCTCCGTGGTTCTGGACGATGCCGAACACCATGGAAAGGCCAAGCCCCGACCCGTGCCCCTGCTCCTTCGTGGTGAAGAACGGATCGAAGATCTTTTCCATGTGCTCTTTCGATATTCCCATGCCGGTGTCCGAAACCTCTATCCTTGCGTATTTGCCCGGCGCGACCCCCGTACGCGACGCGCAGAAATCGCGGTCGAGGACGACTATGGAGGTCGAGAAGGCGAGTTCGCCCCCTTCCGGCATCGCGTCGCGGGCGTTCACGGCCAGGTTCATCAGGAATTGCTGAAGCTGCGTCGGGTCCCCGACGACCGCGACGGAATCCTGGGCGAACCGCTTCCGGATCCGGATGCGCCTGTCCATCGTCCGCTCGAGGAGGACCGCCACGTCGTCGATCGTCCGGTGGATGTCCACCGGAACGGCGAGGTTCTTCCCCTTCCTGGCGAAACCCAGGAGCTGGGCGGTCAGACGGGACGCGCGATCGGCGGAGTCCTGGATCACGTCCGCCGCCTTGTACACCTCGCTCCCCGGCTCGGTCTTGAACTTGAGCAGGTTGGAATACCCGAGAATTCCCGTAAGGAGGTTGTTGAAATCGTGCGCGATCCCCCCCGCGAGGCTCCCGATCGCCTCCAACTTCTGGGCCTGTAGGAGCTGCGCCTCGAGGAGCCGGCTTTTCTCCTGGGCTTCCTGCCGCTTCCTGATGTCGCGGGCGAAGGCGCAATTGTACTCCTTGCCTTCGATTCCCATGTAATTCACCGTGACCTCGACGGGGATAATGCGGCCGTCCTTGGCGCGGTGCTGCGATTCGAACGTATAGGTCTTCCTTTTGCGCAGGGTCTCCCAGTGCAAGGGCCACACCTCCGCCGGAAAAGCCGGGTTGATGTCGTGTATGGTCATGGAGAGGAGCTCATCGCGGGAATAGCCAAGGACCCTGCACATCTGCTCGTTGACGTAGATAAGTCGCCCTTCCCGGTCGATCCAGTAGCCGGCGTCGCCCGCGCGGTCCACGGCGAATTGCGTGAGCCGCAGCGTCTCCTCGGATTTCTTGCGCCCGGTGATGTCCAGTATCAGGCCGTCGACGCAGAGCAGTTCGCCCCGCCTGTCGTAGAGGAGCTGGCGCCTGTCGGCGATCCAGCGGTAGCTTCCGTCCCGGTGCCGTATCCTGTATTCCTTCCTCAAGACCTTATCCCTGGCGCGCACCGCCCTGCGGAACACATCCTTGATCGGCGGCAGGTCTTCGGGATGGATCAGCTCTTTCCACGCGACGGCCCCCTCCAGGAACTCCCCGGCGGTGTAGCCGGTGACGGATTCGACCTCGGCCCCGATGAAGGATATGGACCAGTCCCGATGCCCGCGATAAACGATGCCGGGCACGTTGTTCATCAGGGAAAGGAGCCGCCCGGACAGCTCCTGCCGGGAGCTGAACAGCCTCGCGTGGACGATGGCGACGGCTATCTGTCGAGCCACCGTCTCGGCGGTCGCCACTTCGTCATTTGTCCACGAGTGCGGCTCCGACCGGTCCAGGTACAGGAGGCCTATCCTCTCCTCGCGCGTGCGCAGCGGAACCACTATTGACGCGCCCGGCCGCGTCCGGCCGCCCCGCCCGTCGGAAGCCGCGCCGCACGGCGCCTCGCCGGCACCCGATACGACAAGGATTTCCCCTTTATCGCAAACGCCTTGCTCGTCCGCCGGCAGAGAGGAACCCGGGGAACCGGACCCCAGGGAAGAATAACCCTCGGCGCAGTGCTCGATGGTCCTGCAGGGCTCCCCGAAAAGGCGGATCGCGCAGCGCCGCAGATTCAGAAGGCCGCAAATATCGCCTGCCGCTTCGTTCAGCACGGTCTCGATGTCGGCCCCTGCGAGCGCCAGAACGCCTATCCGCTTGACGAGCTCCATCCTCTGGGATTGTATTTTTTCCCGCGACAGCCTCAACTCCTCCGCGTTCGAACGGATCAGGCGATTCGCCTTGCGAATAGTTCCGAACAGGAGAAGGTAAAATACGCCGAAGCCTGCGAGAATGGTTCCGAATATCGCAATATTGGTATCGAGAATGGAGGAAAGCACGGACACCAGGAAGCACAGAACGATGGCAAGAGGGATTATCGCCACCGCGCATAATATGGAAAATCGTTGTAGAAGGCTCATGTTTCTCCCGCCGGGGCGTGAGCGTCTTCGCCCTTGTCTCTTCGGAAGAAAACGGAGAAACCTTAAGTAAAAGAAGTCGTTGGTTTCCGGGCTCTTCGAGTGTATAAATTAGTTCTGCGCCGGAGTGGTGGAACTGGCAGACGCGCGGGACTCAAAATCCCGTGTCCGCGAGGACGTGAGGGTTCAAGTCCCTCCTCCGGCACCAGGCGAACGTTGATGGCCAGCGGAATCGCTGGCCATTTTCATATCTTTCGGAGAATGTCCGCGGCGGTCTTGAAGCCGGCCTTGAATTCGACCTTCTTCCCGTCAACATGCGTTATGTAGCGGTCGACCCTTTTCCCCACGAACCTCTTCGGAAGCCAGCAAACGGGAATGGCGGAGGCGTTGCCTTGCCTGTTTCTCACGACGACGGATCCGTGGATTCCCCGGTCGACCTTGAACTCCCCCCGTTCGTCCAGCCTGTACTCGACCCCGTAAGCGAATTCGCCCGGAATCGGCACAGCCAACCTGTAAATTGAGAGGGTACGGATCCGGGAGGACCCGTTCTCCACGCAGAGCGTGCTTCCCTGTATGGTAACCGTCCGGGATGAGACCGCGGCGGGGAACAGCCACTTCCGGATCTTGCCAGAAAGGGAATTCATCATGAATGATTGAAAAGCAATATCCGTTCCCGCCTGCCCGCTCACGAAAATGCACGGAATCATCGACATTTTTATAACCGATCCTTGCCGGCGGGACAATCTTTTTCCACGATTGGAGAATAATTGTCCATCGCGAAGCTGACGGCGGCATGCTCGCTCCCACGCCCGAAGGAGGGTGCAAATCCTGTTGGAAAGTGCGAATATATCGGGGGCAAACACCCGGAAAGGAGGGGGAAAGGGACAAACGATGAATATCGCCAACCAACCTGCCGCGCAATCGCGGAAAAAACCGAGGCCTTCGGACGAATCGGCGCTCGGATTCGGAAAGATTTTTTCCGACCACATGTTCCTCATGGATTACTCGCAGGAGAAGGGGTGGCACGGCGAAAAGATTGCGCCTTACGGACCCATCGCCCTGGACCCGGCCTCCATGGTCCTGCATTACGGGCAGGAGATATTCGAGGGGCTTAAAGCATACCGGGGGCCCGGGGGGACGGTCTGCCTTTTCCGCCCCCTCATGAACTTCGAGCGGTTCAACCGGTCGGCGGCCCGCCTGTGCATGCCCGGAATCCCGATAGACGACCAGCTGCAGGCGATTTCCGCGCTGGTGCGCGCCGACGCCGAGTGGATTCCGTCCTCCCGGGGCACGTCGCTTTACCTGCGGCCCGCGATGATCGCCACGGAAGCGGGATTGGGGGTGCGCCCCTCGGCCGAGTACATCTACTTCATAATAGCCGGGCCTGTCGGGAATTATTACGCCCGGGGATTCGACCCGGTGCGCATTCTTGTCGAGCAGCGGTACGTCCGCGCGGCCAAGGGCGGACTGGGCGAGGCCAAGACCGGGGCCAACTACGCCGCGAGCCTGCTGGCGGCGAAAAACGCCAAGGAAAAGGGATATGACCAGGTATTGTGGCTCGACGCCGGCCTGGTGGAAAACGTCGAAGAAGTGGGGACGATGAACATCTTCTTCGTCATCGGCGACGAACTGGTGACCCCTCCGCTCTCCGGCTCGATCCTCCCCGGCGTAACGCGGGACTCGGTCCTTCGCATAGCACGGGACTGGGGATGGAAAGTGGCCGAACGTGTCGTATCGATCGAACAGGTCGGCAAGGCCGCCAAGGACGGGTCGCTGCGGGAGGTGTTCGGCACGGGGACGGCCGCCGTCATATCACCGGTGGGAAACCTGAGTTACAGGGGGAAGGAATTCACCGTCAACGGCGGCAGGGTCGGAGAGTTGTCCAGGAAACTGTTCGACGAGATAACCGGAATCCAGTACGGAGAGATCCCGGACCGTTACGGATGGGTGCACAAGGTGTCATTGCCCGACAAGGTGGGCTAATCCGGGGACCGCTCCAGGCCAAGGCGCCGGTAAACCTCGTCACTCGACATGCCGTGGATGCGAACCAGCTTGCGCCGTCCGCGCTCCCCGACCAGCAGCTCCACCTGCCTGCGCGGAATCCCGAGAGCCTGCGACAGGAACCGCACGAGAGCCTCGTTCGCCCGGTTGTCGACGGCCGGAGCCGTCAGCCGGATGCGCACGGCGCCCTCCGAGAGTCCCGCCACCTCATCCCTCGGGGAGCGGGGCAGCACGCGTACGGAGAGCGTGACCGAGCTGCCGGTCACCGTGCGACGAACGACAGCCAGGTCGAAACCGAATGGAACAGCCGGTCCAGGACCATCTGGAGGAACCACGCGATAAGGACGGCCACCATGGGGGAGAAATCGATGCTCCCGGCCATCAGCGGGAACTTTCGGCGCAGGAAGGACAGGACGGGCTCCGTTATCGAGTAGAGCCCGCGGACTATGGGGTTGTACGGATCGGGGCTTACCCAGGAAAGCAGCGCGCGGATGATCAGGATCCAGATGTACGCGCCCAGGACGTAGTGAAGGATGATGCCGACCGGCTCGAGGAAGGCTCTCAACAGATCCTGAAGAACTATCATTGCGTATCACCTCAAGAGGAAAGTTCCCTGCACCTCTGCCAGGCGGCGAACACCGCGTCCATCACCGCACCGCGGAAGGCGCCCCGCTCCAGGGCGGCGATCCCCGCCGCCGTCGTGCCGCCGGGAGACGTGACCATGTCCTTCAATTGCCCCGGGTGCCTTCCCGATTCCCGCACCATCCTCGCGGCTCCCTCCACAGTGGACGCCGCCAGGAGGATTGCCTCATTCCGCCCCATCCCGCTGCGGACCGCCCCGTCCGCCAGCGCTTCGATGAACAGGAAGACGTAGGCGGGACCGGAGCCCGACAGGGCCGTCACGACGTCAAGCGTCTCCTCGCGGGCGAATTCGGCGACCGTGCCGAAGGAGGAGAATATCCTGCGCGCCCGCTCCTTCCGGGCTTCGCTGACGCCCGCGGCGAAGAAGAGGCCGGTGCTTCCCATTCCCACCTGCGCCGGCGTGTTCGGCATGGCGCGCACAATGCTGCTGCCCTTGCCCAGGGCATCGAGGAAAACGCGCGTCTTGATCCCCGCCGCTATCGAGATGAACAGTTTCCCCTTGCCCGCGTTTCCGGGCATCCCGCCGAGCACATCGGGGAGGGTCTGCGGCTTGACGGCGAACACGACGGTCTCGCTCGCTGCAAGAAGATCCGGGAGCGCCGCCGATACGGAAACACCGAACCGTTTCTTGAGCTCGCGGGTCCGCCCCGGCCGGACGTCCAGCACGAACAGCCTTTCGGGCGGCAGCAGCTTCGCCGCAAGGATCCCCCGGATCATGGCCTCGGCCATGTTTCCGGCGCCGATGAACCCCAAGCCCTTCATCATGCCCTCCTTGGGCGGCTCCCGAAGATCGCGGTCCCCACGCGGACCATCGTCGCCCCCTCTTCAATGGCCGCCTCGAAATCGCCGGACATCCCCATCGACAGTTCCGTCATCTCCCCCGCCGCCCCTCCGATCGAAGCGCACCTTCCGAGCATATCCCGCAGCCGCGCGAAATGGGGACGGCTTTCCTCGGGGTTCGCCGCCACGGGGGGAACCGCCATCAATCCCCGGACCAGGACGCCCGGCATGCCCGCGGCGGCCGATACGATGTCCGGAAGCCCGTCCGGCGGGATCCCCGCCTTGCTTTCCTCTTCGGCCAGGTTGATCTCGATAAGAACCGGCATCGACTTTCCCGCCTCGACGCAACGGCGCGAGATCTCGGCCAGCAGCCGGATGGAATCGACTGTCTGGACCCACCCGAACAGGGTTACGGCCTTCTTTACCTTGTTCGCCTGGAGCTTCCCGATCAGGTGCCATTCCGCATCCGGGAACGCCCGTACCTTCTCTTCGGCCTCCTGGACGTAGTTCTCGCCGAAGACCCTCAATCCCGCCTCGCGCGCCTCGGCCACGCGCTCCGCCGGCTGCGTCTTGGAAACCGCCACGAGCCGGATCGATTCCGGGGAACGGCCCGATCGGGCCGCGGCCCCGGCGATCCGTTCCATCACCCGCGCCACGCGGTCCCTGACGGGCTCCTCCATTACTTCACGGCCTTTCGCCCCGCGAAAGCGTACCAGCCCGAGCCCTTCCCCGAAACGGCAAGCAGCCCCGCCCGCTTGAGCATCTCGAGCGTCTGCGTCATCGGAAGGCCGACCACGTTGGTGAAGGAGCCGGAGATCCGGTCGATAAGAAGGTTCCCGGCTCCCTGCGCCGCATAGGCGCCCGCCTTGTCGTCGCTCTCACCGGTGCGCAGATACGCGGCTATTTCCTCCTGCGTCAGCGGACGGAACCGGACGCGGGTGGTCACGCACAGGTCGTCGCGGTACCCGTCCTCCGCGCGGATCAGGCACGCTGCCGTGTGCACCAGGTGCTCCCGCCCTGCAAGCATGGAAAGCATGCGGCGCCCCTCGTCCCGGTCCGCCGGCTTCCCGAGGATCCTTCCCTTCACGACGACGATGGTGTCCGCCGACAGGACGAAAGCCGCGGCGTGGCGGGAGGCGACCTCCTCCCCCTTGTCGCGGGCGGCCCGCCGCACGAACCGCAACGGTCGCTCCCCCGGCAGCGGCGCCTCCTCGACGCGCGAAGGGACCACCCGGAACGGCACCCCGACGGCGCGCATCAGCTCCCGGCGACGGGGCGAGGCCGATGCCAGAATCAAGAGCGTCTTCGGCGTCACGGAACCCATTATAGCGGGAAGTCCGCCGGCGGGGACACCCTTCCTTGACCCCCGCGAATCTCCTGTGCTACAAAGGGATGCCAGGGGGAAGCGCGATGAACGTCAAAACCGTCACGGTAAAGACCGAAGCCGCACAGCAGCTCGTCGACATAACCGCGACGGTGCGCCACGTGGTCCGCGAAAGCGGGATCACCCGCGGCGCATGCATGATTTTCGTCCCCCACACGACCGCGGCCGTCACCATCAACGAGAACGCCGACCCGAACGTCCGGAAGGACCTGCTGAACATTCTCGAGTCCATGGTCCCTTCCAAGGGCAGCTACCTGCACACCGAGGGGAACGCGCACGCGCACGCGAAGGCAAGCCTGGTCGGCCCTTCCGTGTCCGTTCTTGTCGAAGCAGGCCAGCTTGTGCTGGGCACCTGGCAGGCGATCTTCCTCTGCGAGTTCGACGGACCGAGGACCCGCAACGTGCTTCTGCGGGTCACCTCCGCCTGACGGCGGCTTATCCCCGAACCATACCTCTTGGAGGGCCTGTCGGCCCGATCAGCGTACGATTATGCGGAAGACGCGGCGCTGGCCGGAGGCCGTCGCCGCGGAGCACAGGGTTGTGCCGGGGCCAACGCCCATGAATCCCAGCCCATCCGGCGTATCGACCGGAGCGGCGACTTTCGGGTCGTCGCAGATGGGCCTTGTCGCGGGGCAGACGATCTGCCCGGACTCGCAGACCTTGAATGTCTCCCCGGTGAAAAGCTCGACGGGATAAGGGATGTCGCGCGAATGGTCCATGTCCCGGAAATCGTTCTCCGTATCCGCAAGCGATGCGCAGGGCAAGGACAGCATAAGCGACGCGATCGCCGCGCCGATCGCATTTCTCATTCGTTCACCCCCGTTCGAGGACTTCACGGATCTTCTTCGCCAGGACCGGGGGAGAGAACGGTTTCCCGATGAAATCCACACCCTCGTCCAAAATCCCTTGGTGGACGACCGCGTTCTCCGTGTAACCCGATGTGAAGAGCACCTTCATCTCCGGGTGGATTCGGCGAAGCTTCTCCGCCAGCTCCCGGCCGTTGATCCCCGGCATCACGATATCCGTCAATAACAGGTCGATCCGCCCGCCGTGCGCCTTGGCCGTTTCGACCGCCGCATTGCCGTTCGAGGCGTGCACCACGTTGTACCCGAGCCCTTCGAGCGCCTCGATCCATAAGTTTCGAACGAGGTCTTCGTCCTCCACTACAAGCACCGTCTCGCATCCTCCAGGGGGATTCGCCGCCGCCATGGCGCCCGAATCGCCGGGCTTTTCCCCCGTCCCGGGCAGGTAGATCTTGAAGGTGGTCCCTATCCCGACCTCCGAATACACCTCGATGGAGCCGCCGGCCTGCTTCACCGATCCGTAGACCATCGCCAGTCCCAGCCCCGTTCCGGCGCCTTTGGGTTTCGTCGTGAAAAACGGCTCGAAAAGATGGGATTTCACCTGCTCGCTCATTCCGCAGCCCGTATCGCTCACGGCGAGCATGACGAATTGCTCGGCCCTCTTCACATAAGGATGCCGGGTACGGTAATCGTCGTCCAGGGCCGCATTCGAGGTCTCGATGACGATCTTCCCGCCGCCGGGCATCGCATCCCGCGCGTTCACCACAAGGTTGACCAGGACCTGCTCGAACTGGCTTGCGTCGACCTTTACCATTCCCAGTCCCTCTCCGGGAACGTATCGTATCTCGATGTCCTCCCTGATCAGGCGGACCAGCATCGAATGCAGGTCGGCGATGAGTTCGTTCAGATCCAGGACCTTCGGCTCTATGATCTGCTTTCGGGAAAAGGCGAGCAGCTTCTGCGTCAAGCCGGCCGCCCTTTCGGCGGCTTTCCCGGCCTCGGCAAGCCGTACGGATGCGATGTCCGAAGACGGGAGCCGCATCTGCGCCAATGAAATGTTTCCCATGATGGCCGTCAGAAGGTTGTTGAAGTCGTGCGCCACGCCGCCGGCAAGCCTGCCCACCGCCTCCATCTTTACCGCCTGCTGGAGCTGTGCCTCCAGCTTTTTATTATCCTCCTCTGCGCGCTTGCGGTCGGTGATCTCGAAGATGTAATGGACGTAATAGTCGTCCGAGAACGGGACCCAGATGCCCTGCCAGAACCTGCCCATGTACTCGGTTTCCAGCTGCCTGCTTTCGCCCGTTTCCCACAGCTCGGGAGCCCGGCAGAACGGACAGGGCGAGCCTGGAACCGCGAGGGCGTCGTAGCAGGTCTTGCCGACGACCGCGCCGCATTTCTTGGCAATTTCGTTGCACGCGACGATCTCGCGGGTTTCCTTGCTGATGACCAGCGCTATGCACGGCAGGTTGTCCAGGAGAACGTTCCTGAGCGCCGTTTCCCTTCGGGTAACCTCCTCGACGCGGTCGCGCTCGGCGTCCAGGACGCTCTTTACCCCCTCCCGCTGCTTTTGCTGGCGCCGGATGACGCTGGACCCTGCGCCGAGGAGCGCCATGCCCACCAGCCAGATTCCGCCGTGCCCCAGGAACATGTCCCTGATATTTCCTTCGGCCACCGCCTTGTACGGCTCCATCGGCACCGACACGCTTATGCCGCCCCTGATGTCCCCCACCTTGTATCCCTGCTGCCCGTGGCAGTCCATGCATCGCTTCTCGGTTACCAAGGGGCGCATCAGGCGCATGAACGGCTCCCCGTCAAGCAGGTCTACGGAAGAAACCTCCTTCTCCCCCAGCTGGAACGCCTTCAATGCGCGGCTTTCCCAGGGGTCCGCGCCGTTCTCGGGGAGTATGGGATTGAGACTGGTCACATGGCCCCGCGCCCCCCCCTGCATGTCCGCCAGCTCGTATACCTGGCGCATCATGTATTCGGGATTGACGAGTATCAGGCGGATTCCCGAGGAGGTGACGACCTCCCTTCCCGGAAGGTGCGAAAGACGGGGATTGGGGATCGTCTCTCCGCCGAAGGGAACATACACTCCTCCGTGATCGGAAACCCAGCGGCGGTACACGAGGTCCTTCATCATTATCGCCCGCGCCTCGACGAGCGCCAGGCCCTGGATTTGCTCCCGCTTGTCCCTGAAGTTCCATGCGACCGACGCTATCATGCAGATCGTCCAGAAAAGGACGACCAGCGATATTCCGAGCCGGTTGTCGGGGATTTTATTGCCCCGATCGACCGCCGCGTTGTTGTTCCCCGCATTTTCCGCCATCGCTACCGGATTCCCCCTTTGCCTGTTTAAGACGCCACGGCTCGGAAATATTGAAGCCTTTACGATGAATCCTCATCGAAGCCGATTCCGCAACGGGAGCAGCGGCCGAACGTCTCCTCGGCAAAAACGTATTTAAGCCCCAATATCGCGCCGCACTTGGGACACCTGATGCCGAAGTACAACAGTAAAATGCCCGCCGCAAACACGGCGCCTGCCCCAATCGCCATCGCCTTGTGCAATGATTGCGGCAGATATTTGTCCAGGTACGCGATTACGACCAACGCGAGAAAACCCAATCCCGTGATCGCAAAATAGAGTTTCTTCATTCGGTTTATCGCGTCCCTGGGTTTCATCGCACGTTCCGACCGGCGTGCCCGCTACATTTCATCGTAATCTCCCGGCGGAACATCCCTCACCTTGGACAGTGCGCGTTCGAACTTGCGCCTGCTTCCGCGCCCGGCGCGCGCCTCCAGGTACTCTGCGGCCATCAGGGCCGAAATCTTCTCCGCCAGCGCCGTCGCGATGAACTGGTTGATCGAGGTCTTGTCCTTCCGCGCCAGTTCCCTTACCCGGCGGTGAAGCGAATCCGGAATGCGAAGACTGACCGTGCTCATCGTGTGTCTCCTGTAATCCGCAGAAAATCCTTCGGGGTCACCGCTCGAATCCCGAACCTCTCCACATCCTTGAAATCGCCGACGTTATGGGCGACGATGAACCTGCACCCCGCCTGCACCGCCAGTTCCAGCACGTGATCGACCTTCTGGCCTTTAAGGCGCGGCCGCCACAGGAAATGAACGGTATGCCGATTCGCGACCCTGCATAAATAATCGATTATGTCGGCGACGCCGGCCTGGGTCAGCCCGGCCTTGCCCGCGACCCGCCCGGCCGCATCCTCGTATTCCAGGATCAGGGAAACGGAGACGTTGATCTCGTAACCGGCGCGCCCGAGGAGAAGAAGCAGCCTGTGGGAAGCTCCGCTGCCGGACCTCAGGGCTGAAGCCAGCACGCCTGAGTCTAGGACCGCCTGCCTTACCATATTGGTATCATATGTAATACCATAATTTATGTCAACCGGCGACCGTCATGTCGATCGCGCATCATCGATTCGTACCGTTTCCGAAGGACCTCCCCCGGCAGGCCGCCTTCGATGACGGACCAGGGGAAATATTCGCCTGCGCCCTTTTCGCGGTGGACGATCTCCGATAGCGGGACGGCGAGGTTTCCCGCCGGGAGCTTGAGCCTGCCTTTGCGGGCATTGCGCAGCGCGCGCTCCACCCTCCGATCCGACAGGCCGAGGAAGCCCTGCAATATGGCGGTTCGAGGAGCTTCGGACTCGACGCGCACGTTCGGAATCGAGCGAACGCCGGATGCGATCCTTTCCTGGCGGAGCTTCAGCTCCGATTCGACGGCCATCGCCGCCCATTGCAGCGGGGTGAAGGGCTTGGGCACGAGGGGGGACAGCACGACCGTTACGGTTCCCATCCGCCCGACCGCCTTGCTCTCCTCGAGCACACCTTTCCTGAACTCCCGCAGGAATCCGACGGCCCCTTCGGTTTCCTCGTCCCGCTCCGCCCCCGGAACCCCGACGAGGAAGTAGAGCTTGAACGACACGATCCCCGACCGGGCGAGGGTCTTTCCGGCGGAAAAAAAGACCGTGTCCGGCACCCGCTTGCCGATGCGCGCGCGCAGAGGTTCACTGCCGCATTCGGGTGCGAGCGCGACCGTCCTGTGCCCGCTTCGTTTCAGGATGCCCGCTATCTCCTCATCGACCAGGTCCGCCCGTATCGAGGCGGGAGACACCGTGCCGCCCCGGGCGATGACTTCCCTCGAAAACTCCCGGAAATGGCTCCAGTCGAGCACCGCCGCCCCTATCAGTCCGATCTTGCGGCGATGCGGCCACGCGGCGTCGACCGCCGCGCGCACGAAGTGCAGCGGCATCTCGCGGAACTGCGGGCAGGCGTGCGCCGCGGCGCAGAAGCCGCACATCCTGGGGCATCCCCGCGAGGTTTCCACCAGGGCCATCCTGCCCAGTTCGGCGTCCTC